>CAYQCG010000308.1:0-3472 GCA_964415925.1 uncultured Puniceicoccaceae bacterium
TCCGAAACAACAGATTTCGTCTATATTCATGATTGCGCCCGTCCACTCATAACTCCTGAGATGCTAAATGCTCTTGAATCCGCACTCAAAAAGGACGGTTCTGCTTGTCTGGCATCGCCGGTTAAGGACACCATAAAACGAATTGATCAAGACTCAGTTGGCAGTTCACCACGCTCATTGCTTGAGGATTTGGACAGACGTCGACTATGGGCGATGCAAACTCCACAAGCTTTTCGCTATAACGACATTTTGGACTGCTACAGGGAAATTAGGCGCCATGATAAAGTAATAACCGATGATGCCGCCGCCGCCGCAGTAAAGGATATACCAATAACCTTGGTAGACCCCTTTGCGCCTAATCCGAAACTGACTACACCTGATGATCTGGCTTTGCTGGAATTTCTTTTACATCGGCGTGATGAGGTGTCAGAAGTCTAGATTATGTCAGTTCCATTTCGAATCGGCATTGGTTATGATGTGCACCGTTTGGAGGAAGGTCGTAAGCTGATCCTTGGTGGAGTAGAGATACCGTATAACCGTGGCCTGAAGGGCCACTCTGACGGGGATTGTCTCAGTCATGCACTGGCGGATGCAATACTTGGAGCAGCGGGTTTACCGGATATAGGATATTACTTTCCGCCTGATAATCCTGATTATGAAGGGATTAACTCGCAGTTAATCTTGAAGAAGGCCGTCAGTGAGGCATCGAGAAAAAATCTTGCGCTTGCAAATGTTGATGTTGCTGTAATTGCGGAAGAGCCAAAAATTGCGCCCTACCGAGATGCGATGAAGGAAGTATTATCTGAAACGTTACAAATTAAAAAGAAACGTATAAGTATAAAGGCAACTACACACGAAGGTCTGGGAGATTTAGGCAAAGGCTTGGGTATAGCGACCCATGCAGTCGCATTGCTTCAGAAAATCTGAAATCAGCCAAAAATTTCAGAGACTTTGAAAAATCGTTTTATTTCAGCATCAGCTGTTTCAGGACTATCTGAAGCGTGACATATATTGAGCATCTTATTAGTGCCCCAATCACCCCTTATGGTGCCTGCCGGGGCTTCAGTGGAGTCTGTGGGTCCAAGTAAGGTTCTGACTCTCTTTATTGCTTCATTACCTTCCAAAATCATCAAGATGACAGGCTTGGACTTCATAAAAAACTGGATGTCGGGGAAAAAGGGGCGGTCGGCGATGTGTGAGTAATGCTCTTCCAAGAGGACGTCCTCGAGTTGCATCATCTTACAGCCGATAATCCTGAAACCAGCCTGCTCGAAGCGCGAAATAGTGGCACCGACCTTGGCTTTTTCCACGCAGTCAGGCTTAAAAATGATAAGTGTTCGTTGCTTATGTTTCTGATAACATTCGACTTAGGTCTACACTCAAGATTAAATCAGACAAGTAAAAAACGCCACCGGATCAAGGTGACGTTTAAAAAGTTGAGTTAATTTCAGGAAACGCTGGAAGCCGGTTGATCCTGAGTGAAATGCAGGGACCCGTCCTTGACGTCGACCAAAATCGGCTCCGTCTTTTTGACTTCTGCCCGCAGAATGGCCTCTGCGAGCGGATCTTCCAAATGAACCTCGACTGCACGGCGCATGGGTCTTGCCCCGTACTTTTCATCATAACCCTTATCAATGAGATATGATTTAGCGGCATCACTGAAGTTCAATACGATTTCGTGTGAAGAGAGCCGCTTGCAAAGTTTGCTGAGTTCCAACTCTACAATCTTCATCATGTCGTCACGAAGGAGTTTTCGGAATACGACAATGCTGTTGATGCGATTGAGAAATTCAGGCTTAAAGATGCGTTTGGCTTCCTCCATTATCTTATCTTTGACGGACTCATAGCTACCATCGATATCAGCATCACCAAAGCCGAGTGCGTTACCCTTTTGCAGGATATGGGCACCTACATTGGAAGTCATGATAATGATGGTATTACGAAAATCGACAGTGCGTCCCAAGCTGTCGGTCAAGCGGCCGTCCTCCAATACCTGAAGAAGGAGTTGAACAACATCCGGATGGGCTTTTTCAATCTCATCGAACAGAACAACGCAGTAAGGCTTGCGTCGGACTGTTTCTGTCAATTGCCCACCTTCTTCATAACCGATGTAGCCTGGGGGAGAACCAATCAGACGCGACACGGAGAACTTCTCCATATACTCGGACATGTCGATCTGGACGATGGAATCCTGGTCGCCAAACATTTTCTCAGCCAAGGTCTTGGCAAGGTGGGTTTTACCGACTCCAGTCGGACCCATAAACATGAACGAACCAATCGGCCGGCGGGGATCCTTGAGGTCGGCACGGGACCGTCTCAAAGCCTTTGCAATCGCAATAGTGGCTTCGTTCTGACCGATGACCTCGTGTTGTAATTCAGCTTCGAGATTGAGCAGCTTCTCAGATTCCTTTTGTTCCATCCGGCTGAGCGGAATGCCTGTCCAACTCGATACGACCTGCAGCATATCATCATCTGAGACAGTAATCGTGGTTTCAGCACGATTGCGCTTCCAGTCTTCGATCGCCTGTTCACGCTTGGCACGCATCTGCTTTTCCTCGTCGCGGTATTTAGCCGCATCTTCAAATTGTTGCTTGGAGATGGCATCTTCCTTCTTCTGGCAAACGTCATCGATCTCCTTAGCCATGCCTTCAATTTCAGGTGGTCTCTTTAAAGAATTAATGCGCGCCCGTGCTCCAGATTCATCCAACACATCAATTGCCTTGTCAGGTAAATAACGTGAAGTGATGTAGCGGTCAGAAAGCTTAACCGCAGAAATGAGGGCTTCCGGAGTGTAAGAAACCTTGTGATGTTCCTCGTACTTGGGAGCAATACCCTGTAAGATTTTGATCGAATCATCCAGGTTGGGTGCGTCTACCGTGACACTCTGGAAACGACGATCAAGAGCACTGTCTTTTTCGATGTATTTCCGGTATTCTGCTAAAGTAGTTGCACCGATGCATTGCAGTTCACCGCGGCTGAGGGCGGGCTTAAAGATGTTACTCGCATCCATGGCGCCCTCGGCTGCACCGGCTCCCACAATGGTGTGTAATTCGTCTATAAAGATGATGACGTTTTTGGCTCTTCGGATTTCATCCATTACGGCCTTGATACGTTCTTCGAACTGACCGCGGTATTTAGTGCCGGCAACCATCAATGCCAGATCGAGGGTGATCAGTCGTTTGTCTGCAAGGATTTCCGGCACCAAGCCACTGGAGATTTCCTGTGCCAATCCCTCGACTATGGCAGTTTTACCGACCCCGGCCTCACCTATAAGTACAGGATATTCTTGGTGCGGCGGCAGAGAATCTGAACGACTCGACGGATTTCCTCTTTGCGTCCAATAACAGGATCAAGATCACCGTTGCGGGCCAGTTCAGTTAAATCCCTTCCAAAAGCTTTAAGTGCCGGAGTTTTGACTTCTTTCTTCTCCTCGGTGGAACCGCCTCCATGAGGAGAGGGTGCGCCTGCAGTC
>CAYQCG010000309.1:0-3459 GCA_964415925.1 uncultured Puniceicoccaceae bacterium
ACCTTTTTGGGCTTCGAGTCTCACCCACCCGTCCCAATCGTCACTATGCGGACTCAGGAACTGAGAGGCAAACCGATCTCTGAATGGAGAAGACTCGACCGTGAAGACACAGACGGCGGCATCGAGGACTGGGTCTACACCTGGGAATTCCGGGTGACTTACCGTGAAGGCTTGCTTGAAAATGAAAGCATCATTGATGGAGAGTGGATACCTGAGTGGGACATCGCACAGGAACCAATACCGATTTCATTCACACCGAACATTGCGGACGCCTTTAAAATGCAGTTGGGGGATACCCTAACCTGGAATGTCCAGGGGATACCGATACAGACCAGGCTGGCCAGCATCCGGGAAGTGGACTGGAGCGCATCCCGCCTGAACTTCGGGGTTGTTTTTCCCACCGGTGTCCTTGAGCAAGCGCCGCAATTCTTCGGCATCATGACCCAGACACCCAGCCGGAATGAGAGCGCGCGATTGCAGCAGGAACTGGTTGAAGATTTCCCCAATATCTCGGCTGTCGACCTCTCCCTTGTATTCGATAACCTCAACAGCATCCTCAATCGGGTGAGTTTCGTAATCCAGTTCATGGCGGCATTCACGCTGGCTACAGGATTAATTGTTTTAGCTGGAGCTATTGTCACCAGCCGCTATCAACGTGTCAGGGAGAGTGTCTTGTTACGGACGCTGGGTGCTGCCGGTAATTTTGTGCGCGGTAGTATGGCTATCGAGTATGCCCTGATGGGCGCTTTAGGTGGAGCAACCGGAGTGGTGCTTTCCTATGGGGCCGCCTGGGCTCTCGCCAAATACGTCTTCATGATTCCCGAACCGTCCCTAAACTCCACTTCCGGGATCGCCGCCATCGGGATCATCGCCGTCATCACACTCATCACCGGTCTCTTCAATTCCCGTGGCATTGCCAGCCACCCACCATTGGCAATCCTCAGGGAGGAGGGCTAATCACTTTTCCGCGTTAATCGTTTTAACACCCCGGTAGCGGATGAGGCGCTTGTCGGCGGTCATTAGCTGCAATTCGTGGCGACGGGCCGTCGCTACCAACATCCGGTCCGCCGGATCGTCGTGGAAGGTCCCCGGCAGGTTGTAGGCTTCAATAGCGCATTTATGGTCTAGGTCGATATCGACGGCCTGTAACGCTTCGCGTGCATTGTCGATGATAAACTTTGCGCTTACAGGTAAGCCCAGCCGTTTTTTCCATCTCAATTGGGCAATCTCCCAACTACTTACGGCACTGATGTAGTTTGTATGCTCCGGTGAGGTAAGTAACCCCGCAGCCACTGATCCCAAGCGTTTGGAATACTGTAGCGCCCAGATAACGACATGCGTGTCAATAAGGATATGGGCCATCTTTTAGGACCTCCCAGTCTTGAGAAAAATCTGTTTCCACGATTTCACCTTGGATCTGAATTTTATCCTTGAGGGTTCCCAGCCGTTTCTCCCGTTTCATATTGGGCTTCGGGCCGATAGTGGCGATGGGCTTGCCCCGCCGGGTTACGACATAGGTGGCCCCTTCTTCCTCCACTTTGTTGAGGTAGCCGATGCACTTCGCCTTGAACTCCGAGATCTTGATGAACTGCGGCTCCATCCAGTTAATATGACCTGGTCAGATGACCTGGTCAAGTTACAATAAGCTCACTTCGACGCGAAATTCGCCAGTCTGTCCGGGTTGGACGTAGTGCAGGCCCTTGCCGTGTTCAGGGCTGTTGGGCGGACCCATCCACGGTTCAACACAGTAGAAAGGGGCATCCTCGTCTTCAGTCCAGGTAACTATCGTGGTGTAGGTGCTGGGGATCATGGTCTGGCCGATAGTCAGGCAGACATGCTCCTCGTTGTTTTTCAGGCCAAAGCGGACTTCATTGCGTTTCAGGTGAGTGTGGATGCGGTCGACCAGTCGGGGATCCGAAAAATCAGGATGGCTGTCACGGCAAATCTCGGCAGCGACCAACTTCCCGTCCGGGGCATGGTAGAATGCCTTGCGGTTAGGAATTTCCAACACGTACTCTTCACGAAGAGTTTGCGCATGCCAGGGAAGGGAAAAATAAAAATGGTGACCGGCAGACCACGGGATCGGTTTGTCATCCCTGTTGCAGAGCAGAAAGGTTACAGTGAAGCTCAACTCGTCAAAGAGATATTCGACATGAAAGGTGTAATTAAAAGGGTAGGCGTTGTTGTCTCTTCCGGTAGGCACTAATCGTGCGAGAAAACCGGATTCGTCCATGTTTTCGATCAGAAACTGTCCGTTACGGGCGAATCCATGGCGTGGCATCGGCCGAACCGTGCCTTCGGGGTCGCACCAGTGGTTTTCCATCCCGTGATGGTAGCTCCTTGCACTGAAGGGAAAAAGTATGGGATTTCCTCCGCGAACAGATGCAATGTTTTCCATATCCGCCTCTCCGGGCCAATAGATCACATTGCGGGGAGCCCTGCCCGCTAGGGCAATATCCCATTGCATCAAACGTGCGCCCATTTCAGGAGCGGCAATATAGCTGGCTGCGCCAACTTCCCAGCGATAGGCTGCTTTTCCCTCGACTTCAATGGGCTTCATATGGACAAAGCATACGTTGTCTCGAAAATGGCAATAAAAAGGCGGGTCACCTACCCCTAAGTGACCCGCCGTTATTTTCTATTTCACTACTCCTTTTCGTTACCCCAAATAGTTCATCAATCTAATTAATGGTGTAGTCAATATAGTATGCTCCAGTCATAATTCAAGTTCTAATATGATTTTTTCTGGTTAACATTTTAAATGAAAAGACGGATAGCGCTTGCTACCCGTCTATTTCTTCAACCTTGACTGTTACCCCATTCAGTTTCTAACGAAAAGGAATTTTATTATATTCTATTACGTCCAGGCCTAACGCTTTTAGAGGAAAAGCTTTGTCCTAACGTTACTTTTTACAAGAATTTTAGAATTCTTAAAGTAGGCTTGGTGAATCCCACAATTTACTGTGCAATAACACGTTCTGTCAGACGTGTGCTATCGGTTCAGGTGCACTTGCACAATTCAGTCATGTTTTGACTAGCTCACCTTTACGATCACTTTTCATTTCATTTATCAAACTTATTTTGTGAGTTGCTAGATAGATCAATTTCTTACATTTTTAGAACATGCCCGGGGAGTCCCACACATGCTCGCTCTGCAGTGAAAAAGCGAAATATTTTGTTACCCTTGTCGTGGAGGGAAAAGTTGAAACTGCGGCCTTCTGCGAAAAACATGCTGAATCCTGTGGCATTCTGGATCCGGTTGCCTGTCACCTTCTAGGCCGCCAGGAGACGATCACACCCGAAAATATGAGTGATCGGATGCCGAGGTGTGGGCATTGTGGTATTACATATTTTGAGTTTGAGAGAAAGGGTCGTCTGGGCTGCAGTCACTGCTATGAAGCCTTTTCGAATCTATTAAAGCCGATCTTGAGCCGAATGCAGTTGGCACCCTCGCACCTC
>CAYQCG010000310.1:0-3416 GCA_964415925.1 uncultured Puniceicoccaceae bacterium
CAAAATCGGGAGTGGGACCGGACATGGTAACGTTTTGCTTAAATTAATGTATGGCTTCCGTCTTGCGGTTATCGTATTGGCGGAAGTGCTCTTCAAGGGCATTGAGTAATTTCGGGTAAAAGGTTTCCATAGTTTCCTGTGGATTGAACCCGGCCGCACAGGCATGGCCACCACCATTGAACTCCCGGGCCAGTTCATGCACCTCATGGACCGGGTCTTTGGCCCGGAAGCTACCTTTCAGCTGCCCTTCACGCTCTTCGAGTAGAATACCGATTTCCACACCTTCGATTGAACGCGCGTAATCAACCAGTCCTTCTGTATCCTCCTTGGAGGCCCCGGTCTCTTTCCAGACATTCCTGTCGAGTATGCCGATGCAGACACGACTGTCACAATAGAACTTGAGGGAAGCCAGGAAGTGCTGGAGAAGCCTGAGCTTGCTGATAGGTTCTTTTTCGTAAAGTTCCATTGCGGCAACAGCCGGATCGGCTCCTTTGCGGATTAATTCCGCACTGATATCAAAGACTTGCTGTGTGGTGGATCCGAACCTGAATTGCCCGGTATCCGTCGCAATACCAATATATAGGGCCTGGGCAGATACAGCATCCATCGGCCAGTCACCGTCCAGCATATAGCCGGCGAGAATTTCGGCCGTGGCACTGGTTTCTGCGTGAATGAAATTATGCACCCCGTAACGGGTATTGGAAATATGATGGTCAACGTTCAATAAGACATCCCGGGGGGCTTCAGCGAATTCGGGACCCAACCGTCGCATGTCGGCACAATCAGTAGTGGCAATGGCACAATCACTGAAGTCAAATCCGGAAGCCAGGTAGAACGGGGTGTCGCCCACAAAAGCACTGCAATTTTTTGGTACTTCGTGGTGATTGACAGCTACAGCGTCAATTCCAAGAGCACGTAACATACGTGTCAGGGCGACCTGCGAACCGATGCAATCACCGTCAGGCCGGATGTGACCAAAAACCGCGACTCGATGGCTGGTCAGTTCTTCCATGACAAGCCTGAAGCGTGCGTTCTGTTCTTCGAAATACATCATCAATAAAATCTAGTCTTTGCTGGGTTCCTCACCGTCAAAACCCATCTCATCGAGCAAGGCATTAACGCGACTGCCACGTTCACTGGCTTCATCTGCCATGAAAACAAGTTTAGGTAAATATTTAAGGACAATACGCCGACCCAGTTCCCTCCGGAGTTCGCCGGTGTGACGCTGGAAGAAAGCTTTGGCATCACGGATGTCTGATTCATCCCCAAGTACGGTGTAGTAGATATGGGCATCCCTCAGGTTGGGGCTGACGGATGCTTCCGTAATCGTAATGCCGGGAGTATCATCATGGAAACGGGTGTGAAGGATATCGCTGATCTCCCGCTTGACCAGTTCGTTGACCCGTATTACCCGCTGGCTCATATTGAAAAGCTTCAGTTACAAGGTGGACAAAGGCAAAGGCAAATTACGAAAGCAAAAAATTAACGAAGAGACGGCTTCACTTTCACGATCTCAATACACTCAATCGTATCACCCTCCTTGTAGTTATCGTAGTTTTCAATGTGGATGCCACATTCATAACCGGCGCGGACTTCATTCACATCATCTTTAAAACGTTTCAAGGTGTCGACCCGGCCTTCCGCAATAATTTCCTTACCACGATATAAACGGGCAATCGCCATACGATTGACCTGGCCCTCGGTAACCATACAACCGGCAACAGAACCACGGGCAACATTGAAGACAGCCCTGACTTCGGCAGCACCGCGCTTTTCCTCCCTGAGCTCCGGCTCAAGCTGGTCAGCCATGGCATCCTCGACCAGTTCAATCAGTTTATAGATGATATTGTGCTGGTAAACCTGGATATCATGATGCTTCGCAACGGGACTGACACCATTCTCGAGACCAACGTTAAAAGCAACGATAGAGGCGTTGGCTGCACTGGCCATGAGGATATCATTCTTACTTACGGCACCTACACCCATTTCGATCACTTCAAGCGTAATCTTGTCGCTCTGGATCTGCTCCAGGCTATATGCCAATGCTTCCGCTGTGCCGTAAACATCCGACTTCACGACGACGGGGAAGGTCTTTTGCTGTTTCGATTCGATGGCCGCAAAAAGATCATCCACGGTGGATACCTCCTGGCGTTCCTTCTCGTCTTCCTGAGCCTGCATACGCTTGATACGGTCTGCGTTTTCTTCAGCCAGGCGCTTGGCAGCCTTCTCATTCTTGACGACATGGAAAACGTCACCGGCATCGGGTGGGCTGGACCATCCAATGACCTTTACCGGTTCTGAAGGTCCGGCACTCTTGAGGTCCTCACCCTTATCATTGACAAGCGAACGAACCCGGCAATATACCTCACCACAAACTAGGGCATCCCCCTTCTTGAGAGTTCCTTTCTGTATAATCACAGAAGCTGTGGATCCACGGCCCTGTTCTTTCTGTGCCTCGATGATAACGCCCTCTGCCGGACCTTTGGCCACCGCTTTGAGCTCCATGATTTCAGCCTGCAGGAGCACACTGTCGAGTAATTCATCAAGACCTTCGCCATTGAGAGCGGATATAGGAGAGCAAAGGGTCTGGCCTCCCCAATCTTCTGGTGCAATACCATTTTCCTGCATCTGGCGCTTAACACGATCGATGTTTGCGCCTTTTACATCCGTCTTATTGATCGCTACGACAACGGGAACCCCCGCACGTTGTGCGTGTTCAAGAGCTTCCTTGGTCTGTGGCATGAAACCGTCGTCAGCTGCCACAACGAGAATCGCGATATCGGTAACCTGGGCGCCACGGGCACGCATATTGGCGAAAGCAGCGTGGCCGGGAGTATCAATAAAGCTTATCTTATGATTTTTGTGCTCTATCTGATAGGCACCCACATGCTGGGTAATTCCACCGGCTTCACCGGCCACCACATTAGTACGGCGGAGGGTATCGAGCAGGGTTGTCTTACCGTGGTCAACGTGACCCAAAATACAAACGACGGGGGGACGCGGCTCCTCTTCTGCTGTCGGGGCAGCCGCCTTTGGCACTTCGACTTTCTTTTCCGCCTGTCCTTCACCACGGTGGCGAATATCCAGGGTGTATCCGTTCTTTTCGGCGATACGGATGGCCAGAGGCTCTTCCAGAGTCTGGTTCATGGAAGCGAAAATATTCATTTCCATGAGCTCCGAGATCAGCTGAAAAGGCTTCTTGCCAAGCATTACGGCAAAATCACGGACAACAATTGGAGGCTTGACCTGCAGGACTTTTGCGTCCGGTGCCTTTACCTCCGCAGCCTGGTCCGCTTCGGCTTCTTCAGCAACCGTTTCATCAGCAGGCGGAAGGGGTGACGTCGGAATACTGGGAGCAGAAATGGCAGGTGGTGCCTTAATCGAGGGCACAGGAGGGGCGGAAACTGAACGACTGG
>CAYQCG010000311.1:0-3410 GCA_964415925.1 uncultured Puniceicoccaceae bacterium
GCACCTTTTGTATGCCCGCTTCTGGCATCGCTTCTTGCATGACATTGGCACGGTGCAGAATCCAGAACCCTACCCGAAACTCATCCACCAAGGCATGGTCCTTGGAGAGGACAGTCTAAAAATGTCCAAGAGCAGGGGTAATGTGATCAATCCGGACGATATGATCACTGAGTATGGGGCAGATGCCTTGCGCCTCTACCTGATGTTCATGGGATCTTACGAAGATGACAAACCCTGGAACACGGGCGGACTGGAAGGAATCAACCGATTCCTCCGCAGGCTCTGGAGAGAGATGCTTGATCGTGAAGGTCTGCCCTCTGAAAAACTAGGAGACAGCGAGAATGAAGACACACTGCGCATATTACACGAAACGATCAAAAAGGTTACTGAAGGAATCGAGCGCTGGCGCTTCAACACTTGCATCGCGCAATTGATGATCCTTTTGAACCAGCTGCAACAGACAGATACTTTCTCAGAGCAGACAGCGAAAACCTTCTTGCAACTCCTGGCACCTTTTGCTCCACACATCGCTGAGGAGTTGCATGAAAGACTTGGCGGGCAAGCCTCGATCAGCGAACTGACCTGGCCTAAATATGACGAGAGTCTTCTGCAATCGGATACCGTTAAGATCGGCTTACTAGTTAACGGTAAACCGCGGGGTGAAGCCAGTGTCGCACATGATGCACCGGAAGAGGATGTATTGGCACTAGCACAATCGGACACTAAAATTGCTGGATATCTTGAAGGGAAGACGATCCGCAAAATTATCTATAAGCACGGCAAAATATTAAATATAGTAGTCAACTAAGGATGGACTCCCCCGATTCGATTACGGAAACTCTTTTGAGGGAAGTGCCAGTTGTTCAAGGAATGTGTCTTCGTTGTAGCAGTTATAATGGACAGGAACTCGAATTGGTAGCACCCCTGAAGGCAAATTTAAATAATAAGGCAATAGCGTTCGGCGGCAGTCTTTCGACGCTGGCAATACTCAGCGCCTGGACGCTTTTACTTGTAAGACTCAAGGATGAAGGCTCCCCATGCCGAATTGTTATCCAGCGAAACTCTGTAGAGTATAAAAACCCTGTAAAGGCAGATTTCTTCGCCAGAAGCTCAGTGGAAGAGAAGGATTGGAAGTATTTCAAAACCATGCTTGAGCGAAAAGGAATCGGACGTATAACTATATCCTGTATAATCACTTCTGCCGGTGAAAGCGTTGGAAGCTTCAATGGCACATACGTCGCCTCACCAGTTACCTGATTCACGCCAGTGTCCAATTTCCTACCCAAAGGTTTTAATCCAGACCTGCCGATAGCTGTTATAGCCGGACGAGACGATTATCCGATACGGACAATTACCTCCCTGAGGAATAACGGGCACAAGGTACGGCTAATCGCTTTTGAAGACGAAACGGACGTAGCACTCTTTGAGAGCTTTCCTGAAACAGAAAGGAAACGAATTAAGGTAGGCCAACTGGGCCATATGCTCAAGTCCTTGCAACAATTAGAAGCCGGGTATGCATTGATGGTCGGGCAAATAACACCACGACGATTATTCCAGGGACTGCATCCAGACATTAAAGCGCTGCAGATCCTTTCGCGATTGAAAAGACGAAACGCAGAGACAATTTTCGGTGAAATTGCGACAGAAGTGGAAAAAATGGGAATCGAAATGCTCGATGCAAGAGCATTTCTTGATCATGACGTAGTCCTCTCGGGACTTGTGACCGGCGGGGCCCTGAAAGTGAAGGAAGAACACATTCATTTTGGTGTAGGAATCGCCCGCGAAATAGCACGTCTTGATATTGGGCAGGGAGTGGTTGTCCGTAAAGGTACGGTGCTTGCAGTCGAAGCCTTTGAAGGGACGGATAAGATGCTAAGGCGTGCCGGTGAGTTTAAGACGGATAAGTGTATTTTTGTGAAAACCGCCAAGCCCAAGCAGGATTTTCGCTTCGATGTTCCAGTTTTTGGCCTAAGGACGCTAGAAACCATGCAGGAGGCAGGAATTGAAATCGCAGCCCTTGAAGCAGGGAATACCGTGATACTGAATCAGGACAAAGTCCTGGAAATAGCCCGAAAATGGGGCATACAAATCTACGGTTATTAAAAAGAAAAATAACCCCTCCGCCTGTGCCGCTAGGAGAATCAAGCTCTTTACCTCGTTAAGGCAAGGTGGGCGCCGTCGGTCGGGGTTTTGTCTTCCGGTTTACGGCCTGACAGCTACCCGACGTATAGACTCCCGAGATAGAATTATCAGGATAGAGCGCTATAGATTCCTTCGCGTACACCGCAGAGGGATAAAGAACACTACAATGACAAAGATACCTAGTCAATGTATCCTCTAATAATCGGCAATATCTTCATCGTCCTCAAGATCCATTCCACTGGATTCCAGAATAAGGCTTTGTAAAGCCGCCAGAAAGAGATACGTAAGATATGCAGGCCTGTTTTTTTCAGTCAGTGATGCAGGCAAGATATCTCCTTCTTCCAAGTCCTTGTCATTGACGCCTATCAGCAAATGATCACGGATATATATACGGATAGCCGAACAAGATCGCATTACAGCATCAGCCACATCATCCTGCAAACGGATTTCGCCCTGTCCAAAATTTCTCCGCTTTATCACCTTTTGTAATACCTGAATATCCTCCTGAGCTTTTTCACGTAAACTGGATAGCCAAAGTTCATTGAGTTCAGGATCATTATCTGGAGCATCCCAATTCGAAAGATTAACTTCCAGACTGTCATCACTTAACTTTTTCAGGGACAGGAGTACAACCGTCAGTGCTTCCGGGTCTATATTCAGTTGTAGTCGTATCACTTTGCAGCCTTCTCCAGAATAGCCGTCAAATGCCATTCCTGCAAAGTTTGCACATACGCCTCTGCCTTCTCTCGATTCCCCATCCAGAGCAGTGAACGACCCTCTTCATGGACTTCCATCATATGTTTTCTAGCTTTTTCAAGGCTAAAACCAAAAACTCTTTGAAAGACCATGATCACATAAGACATCAAATTAACCGGATCATTTAAAACAATAACATTCCAGGCATCCTCAAGCTGGACATCTGTGGATGTTTCACTTGCTGGAGTTGTAAGGTCTGCACTCAAGAATAACTTTACGATTAAGGCGTATCTAATTTGTGTGTCAAAGGCTCTGTCCGAGTATGCTGCATTTCTTCTGCCAGCTTTTTGATCGAATCAGCCATTAAGGCAAATGCTTCTTTTCTATCTCCCAGATCATAGAATGGAGACATAGCGCCAACGACACGTTCTTTGAGTGCCAATCGTGTCTGATCACTATCAATAAACTCAAGAATGAGGGTGAATTGGTGCTGGCTGATGCTTTGGACACCACTTCCCCAGCTAATTTCACTGGGAGGATTAACACGTTCCAGGACAGGCTGGTAAGTATCC
>CAYQCG010000312.1:0-3403 GCA_964415925.1 uncultured Puniceicoccaceae bacterium
GCTCGAGGCTAAAGATCTGATTGAGAAGACCGCGCACAGTGGAGAGGTATTCACGTTCAGTCGAACTCAGGCTACTACGTGTCCTTAAGAGATTGTCGATCCGGTCATTGCCTTCAGCAAACTGTGCTTCCTTGAGCTCAAGCAACTCCAGACGCTCCTGTAGGCTGACTTTGAGTTCAATGAGCTGTGAGCGCTGGTTGAGTGCACGATTATGACTCCGGCTGATCTGGTTAGTCAGAATTTGTTCACGGCGTGCTATTTCGGTAATATATCGATTAATTTCTGCTTCTGCTTTCATCAGCGATATATCCAGCAATTCTGAATCCAGACGATCTACGCTAAAGGATACATTAACGGAATACTCGCTTTGGTCCTCCCGATCACCACGGCCCTCGAAATCGTATCGACCCCGGATATTACCAAAGATATCCCATCGGCCGTCCCTCGCCAGCTTCTGCTTCAGCTCTGCATTTTCCCTGGCTAATTGCAGAACCCTGATTTCCGCGTCGTTGCTGTAAGCCTGTCGGTAGAGAACCTGTACAGGTTGATCCAGAAGATGCTCGCTGTAGTGCTCTTCCCTGTAAATGTCATAAGGAACAACCTGACTGAGCGTGAGTAGATCGATACCCATGGAATCCTGGAGATTGATGAGTGCTGTTTCAAGTAGTCCGATAAAAAAGACTCGATCCGAGACCAAAGATTTAATGGCGTCTGAAATCTGCTTTGTTTCTTCATCATTCAGAATACCGCTGTATTTGTTATCGAGGCTTTCGTAATATTCAATTTCTTTATTGATGATCGTTAAGCGTTCTTGCCAAGTTATGATATCCAGATAATTATCATAACTTTGCAGTATCTCGTTACGGATTTGATTGACAAATCGGAGCCGGTTATTGAAGAGGCGGCTTTCCTCAAAGGCCCTTCTTGTTACCCGTTGTTGTTCTGTTGCAGAACTGAGAAAGGGGAAACGGTAATTAACATCCACAAAAGGCCTTGAGGAGGGTTTGTCGTTTCCTCGTTCGTATCGATAGCCTAAGCTGGCAGAGATGCGTGTTCCATCGAAAAATTCCTTAGACGAGCCAAGACGAGTTATCTGGTCAAAGTCTTCATCAGAGAAATAGCTGCTGTCTCCGGTTTTAAATTTCCGGTCACCATCCATATTCACCGAGGAATCAAATTCTATGAGTTTAAACTGACTTAACTCTTTCTCAAATTCTTCATAATCCAGTTCAGCAAAACGTACGTCGTAGCGTGCAGCAATAATCTCAAGATTATGACGATAGGTAAGTTGGGTAATTGTCTCCAATCCCACAAGTATATCAACTGGGAGTCGATTCAGGATGTCCCTGTCCAGTTCATTGAGTTGGGCATTACTAACCGAACATAAACTGATAAGGGATAATACTCTAATAACCTGTGCAATAGACCATTGTTTCTTCATCGATGCAGGTGAGATTATACAAACCAAACTATTAATTACAGAATAAGTGTGACAGGGTTCAGCCCTTTCAAGATTAAAAGATAAAAGAGCCAAATTCATTAATCACTTAATTAACTCTAAGCAGGCAACTGCAAAATGAAAAGCGCCCCCGGCTCGGATCGGGGGCGCTATCTGTATTGAGTCACAGGACGTGGACAATGCTGCTGCGCTAACTAAGTATGCTATAAAGTGCTATTTGTAAGCTCTGTAAAATTTTTATATTAAAGAATGCTCTTGCCGACTGCTACGGGTAACGAATCCCTATCGGGTGCATTCCTTGTATGAAGATATCCGAAGACAACGCCTATAAGATTTTCTGTGGTAACGAGTTCAGGATCTGCAGCAGAATTATTGATCCCTTTAGCCTGTACACCTGTAATCTCAACTCTTTCCACGTTATGAGCCACGAGCATGCCACTACTGTCCCTGTAAACAACTACCATGCCCGGCCTGATCTGATTGATTGAAGCTTTTTCGACCAACAGCAGGCTGCCCTCACCAAACAGAGGCTCCATTGAATTTCCACTCCCCCTCATGAGTTGCCAATGTTCCTGACTCTCAATGATAGCTTTAGCTTCTTTGACGGCGAACTGGTAGTCTATGGCAGAGGCGGGCGCCCTGGCTTGAAGATTCAGGTTATTGAGCAGAAGAATTATAGCAGCCAGGTAGCATGCGATATAGGCACTGTGGACGATTTGCTTCATTTCGCCCTTATTCTAATATAAAGAGACTTGGACTAGTATTAGGCGAAACAGCTAATTTAGGGTGTTTAGTTACTAACCATCATTGGATTACGGACGCACAACGTTTGAATTTTTACATTAGAATTGGATGGTATATTCACTTAATTGAATGAGGGAAAATACGTATTAGCCTACGATAGTTGCCCCAAACAAAAGCGCTGCAGCTCAAAAAACTGCAGCGCGTAAAGATTATATTTTTAGCCGGATGAAGGTGTTATTCGGAGTTAGCTTTTCTTTGAGCGATTTTGCGAAAGATACCCGGACCATAGATCTCTCTCATCATCCTGCGCCTGTGAGCAACTGCGAGCTGGAAGGCCTTCTTGTCTCCGTATTTTCGGATCGAAAATGAAGTGCACTTCTGAACGCCTGGCTCTGGTCTCCAACTTACTGAATAACATTCATTGACTGTCCCGTTTGGGCTACGCTTGCGCGTTTTACAAACTCCCAGCATGCCTGTTGCATTCCTGGAGTCCCGATAAACGATGCGACGGCCACGCGGTTTTGGCGGGATTTTTTCAAGCTCTGAGTGCAAACTATCCCTATACTCTTTGGCTAACTGTAACGCCTTGCGCTTGCCACCACATTTCAAGTCACTAAATAACTTGGAATAGGTTTTCCCGTTTCGATATCCCCGGACAAAATACCCGTGGGTCGAACCGGAATCAATACGGCTTATGCCCTTATTTACTTTACTCCTCTTTGCCATGATTATTGAGGTTAATTGACTGCCAATACTTTAAGTTTATTTCTCCAAACATACATTAAATTGTGTGGCATACAGTAGATGTAACCATGCAGATAAAAATTTTTAATGTGAATAAATGTTCACAGGCTATATTAAGAAAAGACTGATTTCCTTTCCCAACTCACGCCTTGAGAATAATTGATATCCTTTAACGTTCGACATTTTATTACCGTTATTAAGGGGTCGATATCTTAAAAACTGACATGACCTATTTTAGCTGTAAGATCATGTATATCTCTAACGGTTTTATATATATGAAGATAACGTAGTTGTAAACCAGAAAGTCGAATTTTATATTCCGTGACAAGTATATTTTTGCCGAACTTACCTTTCTTGCCATTACAACTATATGGTTGTGAATAGTTTGTATCCCAATTAAACTAATGAATGGACTCACTTTGGCAAAAAAATACAGCAGGAGATTATCCAATAGAC
>CAYQCG010000313.1:0-3397 GCA_964415925.1 uncultured Puniceicoccaceae bacterium
CAGGAAAGAGGATTTCTACGAATTCTTCACACCTCAAAATGAAGATAAACCCGAGATCCACGGCGGGTTTGCCTGGGCTCACTGGGATGGTTCGGCAGAGGTGGAGGAACAGGTGCAAAAGGATTTGAAAGTCACCATCCGCTGTATCCCACAAGAGTATGAGGAAGAGCCTGGTGAGTGTATTATCAGCGGGCGCCCAAGCCGGCGGCGGGTGGTTTTTGCCAAGGCTTACTAGAATTCGTTGCAGGTCTTTCGAGCCTGTCTTTCAGGTCTTCATAATCAGTCAGGAAACGGATCTCGAAAGCCTTGATTATGATGACGAAGAAGACGGTGAGCCCCGGAAAAATCATTAGTATAGGGTTTAGTGAAGGGATGATAAGGCTTTGATAATAGGCGTAAGCCATGTAACCAGCGATTGCCAGGACGCTAAGACCTCCGATAGGGTATAACCAGATGGCTATCTGTCGAGCCAGGGGAATTGAACTGCGCACAATACGGATTTGCATGTAGATATACAATATGATGGATAGCAGTGTGGCACCACCCGAATAATAAACAGCCTCCATCATTCCGGAGAGCAAGACACACAGCAGCAGGACGAAAAATTCAAGAAACAAGGTTACAGACAGAATAAAACCGTAGTAGAGGAAGAAAATCCGGAGCATCATTCCATTCAACCTTACGGTTAGAGACAAACGGAATGCAAATTATTTTAAGTAAAGCTGTTACCGGTTTTCTAAAGAATCTCGACGAAAAGGTCGGCAAGTGAGCAAATGACATCTTCACCGGGATAATCCGGGTCATCGAGCAGTAACTTACCGCGCTCCATCACCTGTTCCCGCAGGCAATCATCAGCATATGAGATTTCGCGGGAGAATTTTTCTGTTTCATTCACCGGCAGGGTAGCAGAGTGGCAGGTTTCGTTTTCGTAAGCGCTCATTAGTATAACACTTATATCGGAAAGCTCCGGTATATTTTAAGAGTGTTTTACAAAAATTTTAATTGCTTTCACTACCCCAGCGGAGTTTTTCACGCACCAGGTCAAAGTGGCTATGTGACGGATTTTCAATAAGATCGAACTTTTTTTCGGCTAAGCGTATGCGTAAGGGAAAAAGCTCAGGTGATTGAATGCACGGTTTACCGTCACGGGTGACAAGGATATCCGGCTCAGGATTACAGAGGACCACCTGTAGTTCCCTTTCTTCGGCAAAGATAAAGCTTCTGTTGCTCAGGGTGTGCGGGCAAATAGGGGTCATGGAGATAACATTAGCCGCCGGATGGATCAGTGCTCCACCGGCCGATAGATTATATGCCGTAGAACCTGTCGGGGTGGAAAAAATCAATCCATCTGCGTAGTATTCATTCACAAGGTCTCCATTGGCCAATACCTGTAGCCGGACTAATCGGGTGGAATGGTTTTTCACGACGATATCATTCAAAGCCAGACTGGCCATACCATCGCAACTCTGACATTCGAGCAAGGTTCTCGCGCTGGTGCGGTAATTGCCTTCCAGTAATTGATCAAAGGATTGCTTTGCTTCCTCCGTGGTATAATTAGCGAGGAAGCCAAGCTTGCCATGATTGACCCCCATTACTGGGACACTGTGACGCACTGCCTCGTGCACCACACTCAGGATTGATCCGTCACCTCCAATCACACAGCAGGCGTCATAGCCCTCGAGAAAACCTGCGGGTATGGGGTATTCCTTTGTCGACAGGGCCTCGACGCCCTTTCGTTCAGCAATCCCGGAAAGTATTGAGGCCAGTTGCTCAGCACCCGGCTTTTGGGCATTTACGGCGAATGCGATACGGCGTAGCGGTTTCATCTCAGTAGTCTTTATCTTTGAGGAAATGCGAGCATGAGTATTGACTCAAGTGCAGATTTTACGCCAGCCAACGAAAAACTCCCGATTGCCATCACTTCCCGGCAAAGGGGAATCAAGACGCCCAATTTCCTGCGCGTTGGGGAGGTTTGCTTTTACAAAATGGATGATGTTTTCCACGGCCTCAATATGCAGGCTGTTGTCTTTAACGACACCTTTGCTCCTGGTCACATCTTTCTTCCCGACCTCGAACTGCGGTTTGATTAAAGCGATAAGCATGCCGTGCCCGCACACTATTGGCCATACTACGGGAAGGATCAAGCTTAGCGATATAAAGGATACATCAATTACCACCAGGGAATATTCAGTGTAGGGAAGGATCTCCGTATCGAGGTAACGTGCGTTTACTCCTTCGATTGACGTGACTCTCTTATCCCCGGCAATCAACGGATGCAACTGGCCATGTCCGACATCGATACAGGTAACATGCGAGGCCCCCGACTGGAGTAAACAGTCGGTGAACCCACCAGTTGAGGCACCGATGTCGAGGGCGTTAAGGTTACTTACAGTCAGTGAAAAAGCCTTGAGGCAGGCTGCAAGCTTTTCACCCGCTCGATTTACGTAGGGGAAATTGCCCAGAATTTGAATATGCACGTTTGGATGAAAAAGTTTACCTGCTTTATGCTGGATGGTCGCATCCACTTCAACCATGCCCTCTTCGATCAGGCGTTGGGCATGATTACGCGAGCGACACAATTCCCTTTGCAGGAGTAATTTGTCCAGGCGCTGCATATCTTTACTGGTCATTCGTCCGACCTAGGTTTTCCTCCTGATTTGGAGAAGACCTGACATAAAAATCACCGGGATCAGGAATCTGCAAGTTGCTAACATAAACTGTGTGACTGACTGTGAATAACCTCTTGGCACAACAACATACATTATTACTAGGCCTGCGAAGTGTTTTGCTACGCAGAAATGTTGACCGATTATGTTTCATAATAGCCCTGACTGGTGTGAATAACCTGTGAGTATCCTAGTGGATAATAAATAATTTTCTAATTTTTTCCTTATGAAGTGGTAAAGCCTTGACGACAATGGGGTATAATGTCACAAAATGGGTAGAAATGGGTTACACGTTGGGTGTTGATGGAAATAAACGGGCAATTGAACAACTACGTAGGACAATTCCAGCACCAGTTGGATGCCCGGAACCGTGTAACAGTGCCTTCAACATGGCGTGTGGATGGTGATGAACAGACGTACTACATGGCCTGGCCACATCCTGAGGGATGCATTGCAGTTTACCCGCCCGAGATGCAGCGCGAATTTCTGGAAAAATCCCGTAACATCAAACAGAGCAATCTTGATGGCCAACGATTGCTCCGGGAATTTTTTGGCAATGCCAACCAATTCGGATGCGATAAGCAGGGCCGGATCCTTATCAGTGAGAAACTCAGAGAGCACGCCGGAATCCAGAAATCTGTTGTTTTGGTTGGCACGGGGAGGAATTTTCAAATCTGGAGTGCAGAGCGCTTCCGTCCCACTGAAGAGAGCGAATTCAACCTGTTGGAGGC
>CAYQCG010000314.1:0-3392 GCA_964415925.1 uncultured Puniceicoccaceae bacterium
AACATACTGCACCTTCCTTGGACGTCAGCTCATCTGCTTGAAAGTAGCATTATGAAGAGCGTCCAGGCTAACCGTGACGCGATGCAAACCTGCGTCTTTCAGTGATTCAGCCATACCGGTCAGCCGTAACCCATTTGTCGTCAAGGCTATGTCATCCGGACCTTCAATAGCAGCAAATCGCTCAATAATTTCCAGAAGATCACTTCTCAGTAATGGTTCACCACCTGTGAGCCTCAACTTGGCTACACCGAGACTCACAAATGCCCTTGCGAGCATCTCTAATTCATCTGCAGTCAGAATGTGCTTTTTCTTTAAAAAAGGATAATTTGCATCAAATATCTCGGCAGGCATGCAATAGCCACAGCGCAAGTTACACAAATCGGTCAGCGAAATACGCAGATCCCGCAAGGGCCGGTTCAAAGTATCCTTGGCTTTTAACTTAGTCATGACTTCCAGATAAAATATAGATAATAGAATAAATGGATCCTTTAGTAACAGTCAATGAAGCGGAAGAACGCATTAACAATGCCATTGTTCCGTTGCCCAACGAAGATTGTGCCTTGCCACAGGCTCAAGGAAGGATTTTACGTGAAAGTATTCACGCCGATCGCGACCTCCCTCCTTATAACCGGGTCACCATGGACGGCTATGCTCTCAGATTTCAAGACTTGAGTAAGACAGATGGCATCTTGAAATGTCATAAAATGCAACACGCTGGAGATGAGCGTATTGAGCTTGGCGATTTTCTTGGAGACTGTGTCCAGGTTATGACAGGCAGTATACTTCCCAAAGGCGCTGACTGTATAATCCCGGTAGAATGGACAGAAACGGAAGGAAGTATAGTCAGGCTCCTTCCAAAGAATACCCCGAACAAAAACCAGTTCATTCATTTTCAGGGTTCAGACTGCAGGGAAGGCAAAGCGTTGCTACCGACAGGAACGATAATAAATTCAGCCGTTAGCCATCTGCTCTATTCCTGTGGCAAAATGACTATTAAGGTCGCACGACAACCAAAAGTTACCTTTGTATCCACAGGCAATGAAACGGTTCCTCCAGATGCCAAACCACTCCCCCACCAGATCAGGCAATCCAATGCTCCGAATTTAGCAGATACTGTCAGAAATCAGGGTTATCATTTTGCCTCAAGTGAGCATTGGCTGGATGACGAGTCAGAGATTCTGAATTCTATGGAAAGACTGATATCATTACAGGATGTCATCGTCATCAGTGGTGGGCTTTCAAAAGGAAAGAAGGATTTTGTTGCACCGGTCCTGGCACAACTTGGCGCCGAAAGACTTTTTCACGGTGTCAAACAACGACCCGGAAAACCAATGGGATTCTGGAAGAAAAACAACTGCCATATCTTTGGCCTTCCGGGAAATCCGGTTTCAACTCTAGTAGGCTTCCATCGCTATGTCTGGCCTTCACTCCTCCGCTTGCAGGGAGCAGAAAAAAGAACAGGCTTGTGCACCATTGCAGGTCCATTGAATAATCAAAGTCCTTTAACACAATTCATGCCCGTTCTTCAAACAGACACATCAAGATTACGCGTCTTATCGTTCACTAATTCCGGTGATTTCCTACAGATACTACCGAGCATTGGCATTGTGGAAATACCTCTAGAATTCTCAATAAGAGAACAATCAGCTGATCTTCTTTTCTATCATTGGCTCTAAAATGACACAATTCAGCCACATTGATGAAAAAAACCGGCCAGGAATGGTCGATGTTGGTGATAAGAGGATCACGAAGCGTTCCGCTACTGCTGTAGGCATTGTTCGTTTACCAGACGAAATCTATTGTAAAATCATCGACGGAGAAATCAAAAGCCCAAAAGGTCCAGTATTCCAGACCGCGGTCATTGGCGGAACCTTGGCAGCCAAGCGAACCAGCGAGATGATTCCTCTTTGCCATCCTCTTCCTATAGAAAAATGCCGAATCGACATCGAGCCAATCGACTCAAATTGTGTCAGGATAACCTGCACAGTACAAACCGAAAGTAAAACAGGTGTAGAAATGGAAGCTCTCCAGGGTGTCAGCGGTGCAGCACTGACACTCTATGACATGTGCAAGGCACTTTCGCAGAATATAATCATCGGCGAAATCAAATTATTGAAGAAATCTGGCGGCAATAGTGATTACAATGCACAGCAATGAGTAAAAGAAGGCCATTAGGCCTGCTTCTGGCAGGTGGACGCAGCAAGCGGATGCAAAAGGACAAGGCAGGATTGATCCATGATCCTAGCGGATTAACATACGCCGAATATCTCTATAAGGAAATGCAAAATGTATGTGATAAGGTATACGTGTCTGTTCGGGAAAACCAGAAGATCAAAGGTTTCAATACTGAAGACTATCCATGCATTTATGATACGGCTGAAAGCAAGGGACCACTTTCAGGTATTCTTGCAGCCATGAGTTATAAGCCTGATGCTCTCTGGTTGGTTGTGGCTTGTGACCTACCGAATGTAGATACTTCTGTACTTGGTAAACTGATACAAAGCTATGGAGAAAACGAGCTGTTTCTGGCCTATGCAAGTAGTTCTGACGGCTTACCGGAACCATTATGCGCCCTTTATCATGGTAGTGCAGCTGATCGGTTGAAGTCCTATCTGGAAGAAGAAATCCGCTGTCCACGGAAGATATTGATACGTGAAAAAAGTCGGATTCTCGAACTCGACGATCCAGGTGCGCTTGCCAATATGAACACACCCGATGACTTAAAATCGATCGCCAACCAAAACTGAAACAGCCATGAAAAATATCCGTGTTTTATATTTTGGCAGGCTACGACAGGAGCGGGGACAATTTGAGGAAATCCTCGAAACTGGCGCTGACCAAGTATGCGACCTTTACAGTGAATTAAGGCAACAACATGGATTGTCTTTCCCTTTGGAATCGCTACGCATAGCAATCAACGACGAGTTTGCTGAAACGAATACCAGGCTAGCGAACAATATGACTGTTGCCTACATGCCACCCATGGCCGGAGGTTGATGAACTACTTCGAACTCACTGAAGAAGCAATTAGCCCAGCGCTACATAGGGCAAAGCTGGAAGATCCAGCCGCAGGTGGTTTGACTACCTTTGAGGGGTGGGTAAGAAATCATAACGAGGGTAAAACAGTCACAGGCTTGGAATACAGTAGCTATCCAGAACTGGCAGATAAGGAAGGCATAAAAGTCCTTCAGGAAGCTGAAAGGAAGTTTGATTTACTGCATGCTGTATTAATACATCGATGGGGCAATTTATCGGTGGGTGACATGGCCGTATGGGTAGGTGTCAGTGCACCACATAGGGATGCTGCATTCAAGGCATGCCGTTACATTATCGATGATGCCAAAAAACGCTTGCGGATCTGGATAAGGGAGTTCTACGAAGATGGTAAAAGC
>CAYQCG010000315.1:0-3390 GCA_964415925.1 uncultured Puniceicoccaceae bacterium
AACCTATTCTGTAGAACAGGCCCTGAAGAATGCAAATCAGGTCCGTGAAAACCAGGTGCAGGTACCTAAGGTCGTCGGAGATGCGTAATGGGCACCGAACTCACCAGTAAAACCGCGGCTGAACTTTCAACGCTTTTGGAGCAGAGGGCGATTTCAGCGGTAGATACGATGGAGGCTTTCATCCATCGTGCCGAAGCCCGAAACGACTATGTCCGGGCAATCCTGCATTTGGATAAGGACGATGCCCTGAAGCAGGCTGAAGAGTCTGACCTGCGCCGCAGAAAAGGCGAAACGCGTGGGCCTCTGGACGGCATCCCGGTGGGTATCAAAGACATTCTTGCGGTGAAGAACCAGCCACTGACTTGCGCTAGTCGGATTCTGGAAAAATTTGTTTCACCTTATGATGCCCATTGCATTGAGCTTCTGAAAGCCGCTGGGGCAATACCTTTTGGACGGCTTAATATGGATGAGTTTGCCATGGGAAGCTCATGTGAAACATCTTTCCGTGGACCGACCAGAAATCCCCATGATCTGGAGCGTGTACCGGGCGGCTCCAGTGGAGGCAGTGCGGCCGTTGTTGCAGACCATCAGGCACCCCTCAGCCTTGGAACCGATACAGGGGGTTCCATCCGTCAGCCGGCTGCATTTTGCGGAGTGGTGGGGATGAAGCCAACCTATGGGTTGGTTTCACGTTACGGCCTGGTGGCATTTGCCTCATCATTGGATCAGGTAGGGCCTTTCGGACATACGGTTGAGGATTGTGCTCTTCTCTTACAGGCAGTGGCAGGACATGACAGTCGCGATTCGACCAGCTACAAGACTGATATTCCCGACTACAGAACAGCTTTGCGGGAAAAGAAGGGTCCTTGGACGATCGGAATACCTCGGGAATACTTTGGTGAAGGCCTTGACCCAGAAATCAAGGAGGCGGTCGAGGAAGTCATTGAGAACTATAAGTCACAAGGTTGCACGATCGTGGATGTTTCCCTCCCGCATATGGAACTGGCCGTACCGGTTTATTATGTATTAGCCCCGGCTGAGGCTTCCAGTAATCTGGCCCGTTATGATGGAGTGCGCTGGAGTCGTCGCAGTGAACAGGTCGAGAATGCAGTCGATCTTTACTTCAAGTCCCGTGGCGAAGGTTTTGGGCCGGAAGTAAAGCGGCGTATCATATTAGGGACGTATGTCCTCTCCAGTGGCTACTACGATGCCTACTATGTGCGCGCGCAGAAAGTAAGGACTCTTATCCGTAATGATTTCATGGAGGCTTACAACAAAGTGGATGTGCTCCTGACCCCGACCACGCCGAACGTGGCTTTCAAATGTAATGAACTGGCCGGTGATCCCATGCAGATGTATCTACAGGATCTCTACACCATAAGCGTAAATCTGGCCGGACTGCCGGGTATCAGTATTCCCTGCGGAAAGACCGAAGCCGGCTTGCCTATCGGCTTCCAGCTTATCGGTCAGCCTTTCATGGAAGCCGAGATGATGGCTGTCGGATATTCCTATGATGTAACATACTGATTTTATTATGCCATACGAAGCAATCATTGGTCTGGAAGTTCATGTGCAGTTGAAGTGTGCATCGAAAATGTTTACCCGTGCGCCCTATCGTTATGGGGAGCCGGCCAATACCCTGACCGATGCGGTGGTACTGGCGTTGCCTGGGACTTTGCCGGTACTGAACAAGCGAGCAATCGAGCAAATGATCAAAATGGGCCTGATGTTCGGTTGCGACATTGCCGAGGAATGCAAGTGGGATCGTAAAAACTACTGGTATCCGGATCTCCCCAAGAATTATCAGATCTCCCAATATGACCAACCGCTCTGCCGGGGAGGATCAGTTGAGATCGAATTGCCCGGACCCAACCGCAATGTTCAGGGCGAACACAAGCACGTAGCCTTAACCCGCATTCATCTGGAAGAAGACCCGGGAAAGCTGACACACTTTGCGGAATATTCCCTGATTGATGACAACCGCTGCGGAGTGCCATTGGCAGAGATTGTTACTGAACCTGAAATCCGTAGTGCAGAAGAGGCGGTGGCATTCCTCAATGCTATCCGGATGTGCCTGGTTCAGGCAGGTGTATCCGACTGCGATATGGAAAAAGGACAGTTACGCTGTGACGCCAATGTTTCCCTGCGTGAAATGGGTAGTGATGTATTGAACACCCGTACGGAAATGAAGAACCTCAACAGTGTGTCACAGGTCAAACTGGCGATTGAAGCCGAGATCAGACGGCAAACGAGACTCTACGACGAAGGAAGACGAACGGAGATCATACAGGAAACACGCCGATGGAATGCTGACAAGGGTGTGACCGTGTCAATGCGGAGCAAGGAAGAGGCCCACGATTATCGCTATTTTCCGGATCCGGACTTGATGCCAGTACGTGTTTCCGAAAACTGGAAGGAGCAATTGAAGCAAGAAGTTCCGGAATTGCCCTACAACCGTCAGCGCAGGTATATGGACGAATTAGGCTTACCCTTTACCGCTGCTGATGTCTTGATTGCCGACCGTGAGCTGGCAGAGTTTTTCGAAGCTTCGGTAGAAATCATCAACAGACCTAAGGAAGTCGCGAACTTTGTCGCCAATGATCTTTTGCGGGAACTGTCCAATGCAACCCCGGAGGGTGTAAGCACGATCCCCGTCAGCCAGAGTGATATGACACCTTCTCATATCGCAGAATTGGTTAAATTGATAGACGAAGGAACGATTTCAAAACAAATTGCCCAGCAAGTATTTCCTGAAATGTACGCAACCGGGTTAAAGCCTTCCAAGATAGTGGAACAGAAGGGTCTGAAGCAGACTAGCGATACGGGGGAACTCGAACGTCTTTGCCTTGAGTCTATTGCCAATAATCAAAAGGCAGTCGAAAATTACCGCGCGGGTAATTCGAAAGCCATCAATTCCCTGAAAGGTCCGGTTATGAAGGCCACCAAAGGACAGGCCAATCCAAAGGTATTGGATGAAATACTGAGGAAATTGCTGGCAGAGTAAGGTGCCGGCCTGTAATTCTAATTCAACACCCGTAATACCCTTTCACCCTTGAAAGGGCTATTGCCGATGTTATATTCTTATTTCTTTGTGGGATAATGAAAGGAAAGGATTTCAACGAAGTTGTCGAATTGATTGTGCGGGATGATCCGCGCTATGAGAAAGGTGCCTACCATTTTGTCAGACAGGCTCTCGACTACACCCTTCAGAATATCGAAAGACAAGGTGGAAAACGCGATACCCGGCACGTAACAGGCAGCGAACTCTTACACGGAATACGTGAATTTGCCTTGGAACAATATGGTCCCATGACGTTGTCTTTATTCCATAATTGGGGTGTCAAGAGCGGTGATGATTTTGGCGAAATTGTTTTCAATCTGGTCGAGTGC
>CAYQCG010000316.1:0-3381 GCA_964415925.1 uncultured Puniceicoccaceae bacterium
GGTTGTATTCATCATACCTGTTGTAACCCCAGGAGTGTAATGTGGACTGGATACATTCCCAGTCGCTATCCATATATGCGAAAGCAACCGGGCTGTCGGGACCCCCGGTATAGTCGCCATAGGGACTTTGTATCCGGGCGCTGACCAGAGTGTCGGGAGCGACCTCCCTGAGGATCTCGAGCAGGCGGACATTAAATTCAGGCGGCATCCACGCGGCTGTATCAAACCAGATAAACTCAACACCGTAATCCTGAACAAGCTCGATGACCTGGGGGATACACTTGCTGGTAAAGTAATTCCATGCCCTCTTCATGTATCTTTGGACCTCTGGCGTATCGTAGCTCCACCATCTGCCACCTCCCATATCCTCCTGATACGCGGGAGTTGCGGGAGTATCCGGGAAATCCCATTCATTTCGTGTGCCGCCATCCGTATACCAGTCCTGCGACTGAGAATAATAAACGCCAAACTTGAGCCCATGGCGCTTACAGGCTTCGGATAATTCCTTCAGGGGATCCCTGTGCCATTGTGTAGTATCGTCAATGTCGAAATCACTGTGTTTGGAATGGTAGATGGCGAAGCCGTCATGGTGTTTGGAGGTAATGACAAAAAACTGCATACCGGCGTTTTTAGCCCGGAGCACCCATTCCTCGGCATCAAAATTTTCGGGCTGGAATTTACTGGCGGCATGTTCGATGTATTCAGTTTTTGGTATCCTGAGAATTCTGGCTATATGCTCTGCATACTGCCCTGCCAGGTTCTCCCCCTGGTAGCCACCACCCAGGACGGAATATGCCCCCCAGTGAATAAACTGACCGAAGCGTGCCTCCTTCCACCAAGCCACCCGTTGCTCACGGGTCTGCATGGATTCTTTCCACCAATCCGGAAAATCATTCCTGGATCTCACATCCCTTATCTCTTTCGAGGGCATACTTGTATCAAACAGATATTCTTCGGTCATTCTGGAATCGAGGGGACATGCTAGAATGGTCAAGGCGCAGAGGACAGCCATCGATATGCTGTTCTTCAAAGGGGTAGGATTTTTCATAACATTCAATGCGGGGAGTTGAGGTATTACTCTGCAAGACGTAAAAAATTGACCGAATATCGCAAATACAAAAAACAGTGGAAATCGGCCGGACTTCGTAAGTGAAGTGATTAAATAACGCTATTTTCTGAGCGAAATCTGGCGATAAGGTTTGCCATTCAGGTAAACACTACTATGTAAAAATGTCCTTTTATGTCCGTCACTATGTTGACCATGAAAAACCGATCACGAATTCTTACCAAGCTTACGTTAGTAATACCATGCTTTTTGTCTTATGGCATTCTCGGTGCCCAAACGGAAATTCCGGATGGCACAGAATCGTCCGGGACGGAAGACCCGTTTATTTTGATGGATGAATTTACGATTGCAGGGAAAGCTTTTAATCTGCTGGAAAAAGTTCCTGCCTCGAGTATCGGGGTATCGAACAACAGTGAACTGAGCCAGAGACCTTTCCTGCGGCGCGGTGAATTACTGGAAGTGATTCCCGGATTTATCGCAACACAGCATGCGGGTGGAGGTAAGGCAAACCAGTATTTTGTCCGTGGTTACAATCTGGATCATGGAACCGATTTTCACATCAGCGTGGACGGTATGCCGGTCAATTCAGTGACACATGCCCACGGTCAAGGTTATGCGGACATCAACTTCATCATACCTGAGTTTATTGAACGACTTGAATACTCGAAAGGACCGTTTTTCACGCGCTACGGCGACCTATCCACAGCGGGAGCCGCAGAATACGAGTATTACCATGTCTTGCCGTCGGGGATTGCAAGTGTCACGGTGGGTGAATACGAGTATCAGCGGTATCTGATTGGCGATTCACTTACCCTTGGTGATGGGTACCTTTCAGCCGGTGCCGAATACACGCAGGAAGACGGGCCTTGGGATACACCCAATAATTACCGCAGAGGGAATATATTCGTCCGATACCACAGAGGCGATGTGGATAATTACTGGAACCTGACTTTTTCGGCCCATGAGGGCATTTGGGACTCGTCAGACCAGATACCCCGCCGAGCGCTGGAGGATAATTCTCTGGGCCGCTTTGACACAATAGACGATACAACCGGCGGCAACACTTCGCGCTACAGCCTACAATTAAACTGGCAGCAGACCACAAGCGAAAGTGCTACCTATGTGGATGCCTGGATTGCGTATTACGACCTGGAGCTGTATTCAAACTTCACTTACTTCCTGGCCGATCCGGTGAATGGAGACCAGTTTGAGCAAAATGAGGGCCGCTACTTTGGAGGCGCCCGTGTAGGTCATGACTTTTTCCACCAACTGGGCGGCCTTAGCAGCCAGACGGGTATTGGATTTCAAACCCGAAACGACCTCATTAACGATATAGGTCTTTACCCGACTGAAGAGCGTGAGCGTGTGGGAGTCGTGCGCGAAGATGATGTGTATGTCGGCAGCTACAGTGTTTTCTTGAAGAACGAGACCGTTATCAATGACTGGCTGCGCGCAGGCGCGGGTATTCGCGGTGATCTATTTTATTTTGATGTTGATAGCAATCTTGCAGATAATTCCGGGAGTGAGCTGGCGGGGATTTACAATCCAAAGTTAAACGTGACGCTTGGACCCTGGGAGCGAACGGAATTCTATCTGAATGCCGGATTCGGATTCCACAGTAATGACGCGCGAGGGACAAGCATCACAGTTGACCCAGCTGACGGGACAACACCCGTTGAACAAGTCGACCCGCTTGTCCGGACGAAGGGAGCCGAATTCGGGATTCGCAGCATGTTTATTCCAGGCCTGACAATTACCACAACACTCTGGTATCTGGAAAGCGACAGTGAACTGGTGTTTGTAGGTGACGGAGGTGCAACAGAACCCAGCGACGCATCCAGACGCTATGGACTTGAAGTGGCAACCTACTGGCGCCCTCGTCCCTGGCTGGCGCTTGATGCAGAGTATTCCTTTGTCGAGGCGGCTTTCCGTGATGTACCGAATGATCTGGACGAGATACCGAACTCTATCCGGAACTCATTATCACTGGGTGTAGCCGGCGGTTTTGAAGACGGTTTATTTGGCAGCCTCCGGACGCGGTATTTCAACAAGCGTCCACTGAACGAGAGTGGCAGTGTAGAATCAAAATCCAGCCTGATATTGAATGGCCGAATCGGCTACCGTCTGGATACATGGGAAATCGCCCTGGATGTGCTGAATATCCTAAACCGCAAGGATAATGATATCGAGTATTTTTATGAAAGCCGTCTCCCCGGGGAACCGCTCTCCGGGATCGAAGACGTACATTTACACCCTGTCGAACCCCGTCAGGTTCGGGTAACACTGACATACAAATTTGAGTAGACGTCCCGCGG
>CAYQCG010000317.1:0-3378 GCA_964415925.1 uncultured Puniceicoccaceae bacterium
AGATTACCATAAACGCTGAGAATACCTTGAAGCAGGAATTGCATCAGAGTCTGGTAATTAACCTAGAGCGATCTTCACCTTTCGGCTCGGGGATGGCCGCAGTAGACGAGATATATTTCAGTAGCAATGAAGTTTACATAGACAGCTATGATTCCAGTCAGGGCGACTATCACCATATACACAATCGTAACGACAATGCCGTAATCGCAAGTAACGAGGTTGATACGTATGCTAACGGTGGAGGTAATGCCTATATTTATGGGAAAGTTGCATCCAACATTTCATTGGATATAGGTCACGACGGTCGTGTTTACGGCAGTGAATCATTTGATTCAACCCAGATAGAGCCGGACCGTTCATTCGACTATTACATGGCTGATTACAAATCCATACAAGAGCCTGACACAGATAATGAATTCGATCACGATTATGACGATAATAACATCACAATAGGGCAATCCTTGCAAACCACCTCGCATAAAATTACGAATGATTTTTACATTGGCTACAACCAGACAGTCACAATTCAAGGGAATGTAACTATTGTAGCTTCTGATGATGTTGACATCCGGGGAGTCCTCAAAATAGAGGGCAACAACAGTTCACTGGTTCTTTTTGTGGGGGATGATTTTAAAGTACAAGACGGCGGGCAAGTTATCAATGAAAGCAACATCCCCAAGAATTTTATCATATACTCATTAAAACAACCAGAGGACTACAATCAGGCCACATTTCGCATACGAACTGATGAACCGATACATACCGCTATTTATGCACCTGAGGCAGAAGTCGAATTAAGAGCGGAACAATGGTGGAGAAAGGGAGAATATTTTGGCTCTCTGATAGGCGAGAGTATTTCTGTCAGCAGTGATTATGAATTCCATCAGGATGAAGATTTGAAATCCTACTATAACAGCAACTCATCATTCACTCCTGTAGAATGGAATAAACATAACATTTAACCGGTATATTGCTTTAATTTATTGATTTACAGTCTTGAGGTTCGTTGGGATACTAATTCCGTAGTTACAAATTCGGCTTTATGGCATCGTAATCTTGCCGAAGAAGATATAGATTATGGAGGGCAATCCACTAGTAGCACTTTGCCGAAAGACAAACGAGGAAATAGCCAGTGAATTGGTTCATCTTCGCTTCACCTCGGAAGAAGTAATTGACCAGCATAATCAAAAGTTTGAAGACTATTTGAAAGCCTCCGAGTGGAGACGGGCTTCGATCCTGAAAGTACTTCTGTGGGACGAAGGTATTATTAATGAAACAAAATACATCGATTACCACATAGAGCACTTAAACCAGGGATTCGCGCCATTACTTAATCTTGACATCGATTTGCTGTCCTTACCTGATTTTAACCTTCGCGAGTGCTGGGCTACTTTATCTCTGCCGTTTGATTTTCTGGGAAGCACTTTTCTGGTGGCTTCCACCTGCTATTTAAGTAGTTCCATGCGTGATCACTGGGAACGCCGCCTTACGCGCAATATCATATGGTATATCACAGATCTGTCCTCATTGAGTCTGACTCTAGAGAAACTTGAAAATAATGACCAGTCTTTGCCTCAATCAGAAGAATCGGATGAAGCAGTGGTAAATGGCGTCTAATGTTAGCACCTGTACAGAAAAAGTTAGTTGAAAGCCTGCATGGCCTTGGTGCAATTGAAGAGGCCGCAGCAAACCACTTGATTCATGATACGGAGCTTTCCGGCTCAGAGCTCGAAGATCACCTTATTGAAGAGCTGGCAATTGATGATGTGATGCTATTTGTTGCCCGTGCTCGCGCATACGATCTTGCTCCGGTCAATCTGTTAAATTTCAAGATGGGGGATCATTCCTTTGCCCATCTCGAGGTCAATTACTGTCGTCAGCATCGAATCGTTCCACTTGGCGAAGCAGGCAGCTACCTAGCAATTGCGACAGACGATCCACTCAATCCGTCCCTTAAAAACCACATTGAGCGCGTAACGAAGAAGCCGTTTTTCTTCCTGCTGGCAAGACCGGAGCACATTGATGTTGCCTTTGATGAAAAGAAGGGGAGTGCGACTGACAGCAAGATCGATTTCGGTGAAGTCGTTGAAGCCCTCGGTATGGAATTTGATCTGGATACCGATGAAATTGATGAAAAAGATTTCGAAAGTGAGGAATCAGGCCCTATCATCCTTCTTGCCAACCGCATAATTGAGGATGCCTACTTCAGCAGGGCAAGCGACATCCACATTGAACCAACTGAAGCAGATACAAGAATACGCACTAGGATTGACGGTATTTGCCGGGACAAGTTGAAACTGCCACGCCAGGTCTCTACCTCGCTGGTGTCCCGTCTCAAAGTCATGGGCAATATGGATGTGGCCGAACGGCGACTACCCCAGGATGGACGTATTCCTTTCAAATTTTTCAATCGTAAGGGTATTAATATTGATCTGCGTCTTTCGACCAGTCCGAGTATCCACGGAGAAGGTTGTGTCCTCCGTATTCTGGACAAGCAGAAGTCGACTTTGCCTCTCAGCGAGCTGGGCTATTCCGATGATAATCTGGTCATCTATCGTAAATACATACGCCGTTCCTACGGTATGATATTGCACTGTGGCCCAACAGGTTCCGGTAAATCCATGAGCCTTTATTCGGCTCTTAACGAAATCAATTCGCCGGATGTGAATATCCGCACAGCTGAAGACCCGGTTGAATATACGCTACCGGGCATTACTCAGGTGCAGATGAACCGGAGGATCGGCATCGACTTCGCAAAAACACTGCGAGCCTTTTTACGGCAGGATCCGGATATAATCCTGGTTGGTGAGATACGGGATAAGGAAACTGCCAGGATTGCGACGGAGGCGGCCATGACAGGCCACCTGATTTTCAGTACTTTGCATACCAACGATGCCGCGAGCACAATCATGAGGCTCAATGAGATGGGTGTAGAGCGTTTCCTTATTTCAGCTACCCTGATCTGCATATGCGCACAAAGACTTGCTCGTAGACTTTGTGATACCTGCAAGCAACTGGAGGATCCCGAAGCCTACGAGGCGGATATTCTTCAAAACGCCATCAACTGGACTGGTAAAATATATCACCCGAAGGAAAAAGGCTGTCCGAACTGTAATTCCAGCGGTTACAGGGGACGTATCGGCCTGCATGAGCTGATGGGCATTAATGATACCCTGGTTCACGCAATTAACATGGGCAAGACAACGTCTGAATTCAAACAGATAGCCATTGAGAACGGAATGCGTTCCCTCCACCAGGACAGTATGCTCAAGGTGAAACAAGGATTAACCTCAGTCGCGGAAGGCCTTGCAACCGTTTCTGTTGATAGTGAGTAAGCAATAGAGTTGACTTAGCCACCAAAGCCTTTTGCATTTACTT
>CAYQCG010000318.1:0-3370 GCA_964415925.1 uncultured Puniceicoccaceae bacterium
GGAGGCCGCGGATGCAGGTCATATACGATCCGCCTGCAACCTTGGCTATCTCTACTCTTCGGGAGATGCAGGCGAAGTAAACTATATCAAGTCTATTGAATACTTTCGGCAAGCAGCTGACGCGGGATTTCCACAAGCGCAAGTTAATCTTGGCATCTGCTACGAACATGGCAGGGGTGTGGCTCTGGATTTGGACGAAGCCCGTAAATGGTATTCCAAGGCTGCCGAAAAAGGGCAGCCTGATGCTCTCTTTAACCTGGGTGTGATGTATTACACCGGCGACGGAGCTGAAAAAAATTACGATATCGCGGCAGACTATTTTCATAAAGCTGCCGACTTGGGCCACACAGAAAGCTGTTACAGTATTGGCCTCTGCTATAGTCTTGGACATGGTCGTCCAGCAAATTCAATTAAAGCAGTCGAATACTATCAAAAAGCTGCCGACAAGGCGCATCCCAGTGCTCAATTCAATCTCGGTTTGCACTACTATTACGGTGAAGGAGGAGTTAAAGTGAACAAGGAACTCGCGTTGGAATACTTCAGGCAGGCAGCTGAAAAGGGTCATCAAAAAGCCAGCCATGCCCTGACTTCACTGGAGCACGAAATGCAGACGGAGAAGTTGCAGGATTCCTGACATAAAAAAAGATCCGGCTCGCCTCATTTTAAGTACTGAAGGACTGCGGGTTTTCCAAACTCGAGGAACCAACTATCTTAGTCCTTGCAGGAAAGTAAGATCTTTTGTAATTCGGTAATATATCCTGTCCGTGAATATTTCTCTCTAACAATCGCGGAGAATGCCTGACCCATTTTGGCGGCCAAAATTGGATCCTTGGCAAAGTGTAACATACCTGCCGCCATTTCTGCGACATCTCCCTCGTTGCAGAGGTATCCATCCTGGCCTTCCCTTACGGCGTCTTTAATCCCCGCATGGCGAGTACTGCATACAGGCAAGGCATGAGCTCCTGCTTCCAGTATGGCAAGTGGCAAACCTTCCGAATCACCATTTTCAGCTACTATAGAATGTTGCACAAAAGCGCGGCTCTGTCTCATTAAACGGGATACATTCTGTCGCGACTGCACGCCTGCAAAGGTGACCGCATGTTCGATACCCAAATCCACTGCGAGGGATTGAGATTGCTTCAAGAGAATGCCGTCGCCAACCATTATGAGCCTGCATTCGGGCATTAATTTATGAACAACAGAAAAAGCCTTGAGGGTTATGTGAGGTGCCTTCTTTTCGACAAACCGTCCCACCGCAAGAAACTGTGGAGGGGCTTTATCTGGCATAGCGGAGTAAATATTTTCAACGTCTACTCCATAACCTTGAAGCAAGATTTTCTCTTCAGGAGCACCAAGGCTTAATAGTTTAGCTTTCATGCTGGATGAAACAACAACCAGTTTTGAGGCAGACCTGAAAATATTCAGGTAGTCCTGATGCAACTGCTGGATTAGTTGCTCCACATGAGCATCAGCACCATGAAAATGGACAACATAGGGTATACCTGATATCTCGCAGGCCCGGTAGATCCTTGACGCCATCAGCCCTGTCTCAGCCAAAATTGCATCGAACTGTCGCTTTTTCAGGTATTCGGCTAAGCCCCTGGAGAAGATATTGATCCTCTCTTCTTCCCTCGAATTCAACAGAGCCTTTGAGACCGTAACATCCAATATGCTCTCGCTTTGATTGTTTTTGAATGGTAAGGGAAAACCATGGATCACTTCACAGTTGGAGGAAATGAATCGAATATGGTCATCGATAAATGTCTCCGAGTAATTTGAGGCCTGCGCACGAACAATGCACAGTTTGAAATCCCGAAGAGGTTCCAATTCAACTCGATCTATTTTTGATACAGTAGTAGCATGTGCAGTTCCACACCATCCGGTTGACATTGTGTCTCCAGCCTCAGGATCGGGTAAAACATCGGTCTGGAGCAAATTCCTGTATAGAGGCAAGAGTTGCTCAGCCATATTCTTGCGGGTTTCATGTGACATTGGAGCCCTCTTCAGCCATAGCCCAATCATCTGGGCAAAACTGGCATTCCAGCCACCCAATGCCTTGATTTGTGTATTTTCGAATCCCGCATCATTAAGCAGCTTTTTGAGTGCGAAGGATGTATATCGGTAGAAATCGTACGGCGCGTCGTGAAGAGGCCAGATAAAAGGCACAGTGAAGAAAAAGACTCCTCCCGGTTTTAAGACACGTCTAATCTCGCGTAATACTTTCGATGGTTCGGGGCAATGCTCGAGGACTTCTGTAGCCATGGCACAGTCCACTGAGTTTTCATTCAAAGGTATACGCTGACCATCCCAACGAAGATCCACATCTGCGTTATAAATGTCGGATTCGATATCCATCCCCAAGTATTCAGTGACCTGTGAAGGCTCTTGTGTGATCAAGGATTTGTAAGGCATAATACCACACCCGACATCGAGAAAGGTTCCCTTGAAAAGCGGTAGGTGTGCTTTAAGCGCATTCAGAATTGAGATACGGACAAGATACCGGTCAATGTTGCCAAATTCCACCGAGGGATTCAGGAACGGATCACTCTTATTCTCTGGGGAATCTTTTGAAGCTACTCTAGAGTCAGCATCAGAAACAGTCGGAGGTGTTTCCTCAAGATCTCTTGAGTAACCGGGATGACGGAACCAGCAGCCCGTATCATCGATTACCCGCAAATCCAGTTTGACGGACCGCTCCGTTTCAAATTCGTGGAGTGCTTTACGGCAGCCGTCCCACGCTCCATAATCATCGACCTGCACAAGAGCGGCGGTGTTAAGCTTATCATATAAATTGTAGAGAATATCCTGCGTTGAGGTGTAATAGTCGCCATCCATATGCAACATGGCAATTTCCTCGATTTCATCACGTAAGACAGGCAAAGTTTCTCCAAAAAGGCCCTTACGTGTGGAAACGATTTCATTCACTCCAATGCGACGGCAATTCTCCATGATAAACTCTTCCGGAGCGCCACATGTTCCGGTGCCCCACCCTGTGTCGTCAGCCGCAATGCCGTTGACCGTATCGTCTTTCGTCGGATCGGGCATTCCCGTAAAAGTATCACAGGAGTAGACAGTTCGCGGTCTTTTCGAATGCCGCTGTACAACGAGGGCCAGAAGCATGGTTGAACCTCCGGCAGCTACCCCGCACTCCACAAAGTCACCCGGTATATCTTCATCACAAACTTGCCTAGCCAGCGAGTAAAGTGATTGCGCACGTGCATCACTGATGCGGCTGAATGGTCGTATAGTGGCAAGAAAATTTTCGTATTCTGTATTTTTTGAAGTAACCAGGCTGGCCTCAATGACTTCTCCACCTCCCAGCTTAGCCAACCATTCATGTGCAACCGTGTTATCGGGAAAAAAGCGGAGT
>CAYQCG010000319.1:0-3363 GCA_964415925.1 uncultured Puniceicoccaceae bacterium
GTGCAAAGAAACGCATGTAACTCTAGCAGATGATAAGAAACAGGCCGTTGATTTAACCACAACGGCCTGTTGGTCTCAAATCAAAGATGAATCTTGATCAAGACTCCTTATATGACTCCTTATATTACCTCATAATGTATATTGAAGAACTCCTTAGTAAGTTAAATCAACCGAGAGGATAAAGGTCCTTGGCTCCTTGAAGGTATAAACTGCAATCGTACCATCAGTGAGATTGGACTGCGGGACCTGACCATTGGCATTGAGGACGTTGCGTATATTCAAGCGAACGGAGTAGTGGATGGTATCATCCATGAGACGTCCGTTATAACCGGCAAACATGTCGATATCGGTACGGCTGGGCGCTTTTACCGGGCTATCGAGGCTGGGCGCGGTGAATTCAGCCGGAGAACCAGGAAAATCGGAGAAAGGATTGTCCGCAGGCAGGCTTATGTATCCAATCGTCGGGGATTTCCGCCAACGGAAATGTGTCCCGATATGCGAACCTTGAAGAAAACCTTCACTGAAGTTATAGCGAACTGTCGAGTTGAGACGTACTGAGGAATTCTGGTTCACTTTGACTCCATCAGCATTATCGAGCGTTACATAATCCGGGGCAAGGATCTGGAACTGATTGGTGACCGCCCCGCCAGCTTCCGGACGACCAAGCGGTTGGGTGGGATTATCAACATGGAAAGCGGTTTGTTCCCATTCCGCCCAAGCTCTCCAATAATCGTAACGTTCAAGAATCCAGCTTTTCCAGCCTCTGAGGCCGTCAACATCGGTTGCCTTGTTGCGAGCCATAGTGAGCCTGAGGGTCAGGTTCTGTGTTGGGTTTGCCCATGCTTCCAATTCAGTGCCTTTGGATTTCCGGTTGGCGACCATGTGCCAATGGCTAAGAACCTGGTCGAGCTCAAAGCCGTTCGAATCGAATGGAACCGGGGGATCCGAAATGGTATTGCCATCTGCGTCGATGATTTCACCATCGGTGATCCATGCACCATAATTATCCGGATTGTCATTCGCGGCACCGGGTAGACCAATTTTCCTTTCGATGTTAACAACGCGGTTACGGATACCCGAACACCAGGAACAGTTATTAACGTTATCACTGAGGGTTCTGTATAAATTCAGGCGGAAGCCTGCCTTGCCATCGAAGCCAGTCCACATGATGCCGTAATCACGACTTTCTCCGATGGATGCCGGGATGGGGCTGCCATCGGCAAAAGCGGACGGTGAGGGTGAATTGAAGATATCGGCAAAGTTATAGAAGACACTCCACGCACCAAAACGATTTTGCAAGGTGGTCAAGTGGACTACAGCGCCATAATTGATGGCATCTTCCGATGAGCGCGGCCCCCAGACATCGAGGTCACGATCCACATCGCGAATATTTTCCCTGCCCCACTGCACTTGACCATCGGTATTACCCGGGTTCAAAAACCCAACAGTAGCACCTCCGGACTTAAACCATCCCTGGCGATAACCAAACGTGGTGACGACCCGTTCATCGAACCAAAAACTCTGGAGTGCGCCGGTTGCACCACTACGGAATTGCAGGCTGCTCCAAGTAAAACCGGAGGCGGGAGCATTTCCACGGGCATAAACGAAGGAACCATCGGGTTGTGGACCACCTTCGGTAATATTCCAGGGATTGATCATGGTGTTATTCTCATCGAGATACCACCTGTAGTAGGTTTGTCCCTGCCCTCTTCCGGACCCGGCATTGAAGACGTAACTGTCGACCTGATCGGCTGGAATGGTGCGGGTGCGAATCCAGCTCCAGAAGCGGTCGTAACGATCCTCGGTATAGAGACCCATAATCATATGCCGACCGAGCCATTTATTATGTTCCGTCAAGTCAAGATTGTAACTTGCGCTGGAACGCCAAGACCAGAATTTATTAAAGTCGGTGGTGCTCTGACCCCAGTGATCGACATATCTCATACCCCTGTATGGATTCTCGGTCACGCCATCGGGCAGATACATGTTGGGGTCGACCCGGATTACAGCAGAGTTCGGTTGTGCTCCATTCCCGAAATCGGTGTAACCGTATTCCTTATTTACAGCGAATTCGAGGAAGAGGTCGTCGGTAACCTCCTGAGTATAACTGGCGCCGTAAATTTCACCATACATGTGGCGCTCGGTTGTGAAGCCGTGAACATTATGCTGCCTTGAAACGATTGGACTATCGGCTGGCAGGCTCCTGCGGATTGCCCTGTCAGCAGGATTTTCATCCAGCAGTCTGGGTTCGATGGTTTCGACCTGAAAAAGAGAATCCCCTTGAGAAACCTGACCGAGAAATTCCTGGGATCCATCCGGTAGATGGAGCCAATAATCACGATTTTGCCCGTTTCGTTGAACGAGATCCGCCCATGCACCCGTAATTTCAGGGATCGAGCCGTCCGGATTCCTTGCCGAATTATCGAAAAACGGATCACCGCCGTTGGCGACGTGTTCCTCGTAGGCGGTAACACCCCCATCGAGAGCGACAATATTGCGGACAAGAGTCTTATCGATATTTACATGCTCATACCAGGCATTAAAATTAGCACCGCTCCATGGCCGGGTGGTGATATTGACATACTGACGTGCCTGATTTCCGTCACTGGAATCGCGATGTGTTTGAAAATCATCCCAGAGGGTGATGAGGCGGGCAGCGAGTTTATCTTCGACGAGCACCTGATTCAGATCGAGGGTCAGACGGCGTGAACCTCTCTGGTCGACACGAGTACCGAGAGTATAGCTACTGTCATTGAGTCTGGCTCTCTTAAAGGATGAATTGACCACACCACCGGTACCGGAAAGGCCATAGATAACGGCGTTGGGACCACTGGAAATGGTGAGGCGTTCGAGATTATAAGTATCGGCCTGAAGATTCGTTTCAAAGAAATCCCGGGTGCGGCCAACTGTAGCGATTCCGCGGATACGGCCACCAAAGTCGTTGAAGTTAATACCCTGATTGAGATTCCCGGGATCGGTGTACTCTTGAAGGTTTTCGACATTGAGGGAATAGAGCATGGCATCTTCCTGAGAAGTTGCTGCAATATCTTCGAGGAACTCCCCGGTCATGACAGAAATCTGCTGCGGCACATCGCGCAAATTGGAATTGAGGCGTGTTCCCGCGAGTGTGGAAGAAGCGGTATAGCCTGTAGCGGCTTCGACCTCGTAGGGACTCATGATAACGACGCCGTCGTCTTCTTCCTGGGCAGATAAGAAAGCATTGCCGTTCCATATAAGCAACGCCGCGATCAGAGTAGTGACTACTTTGTGAAATAGCAGATCATGATATTTCATTTTATTCTAGGTTTGGTTGTTGGAGTAATCTTTGAAAAGCCAGTAACGCTAGCCTTGTTGGATAGTAGT
>CAYQCG010000320.1:0-3358 GCA_964415925.1 uncultured Puniceicoccaceae bacterium
GTATTTTCGGCTATCTCAATGAACTTAGGACAGTCCCTCCATACCAAATGGTAATGGCGAAACTTTCCGAGGTAATCAATGATCAGGATATAACGATCGAGGAGATAGCACACATCATCAAAAGCGACGCTTCCCTGGCCACTTCTGTAATCAAATTAAGCAATGCAGCCTATTACGGTATGGCAACACCAGCCGAAAGTGTTGATGAAGCTGTAATGTGCCTTGGATCAATGCAGGTTTATCGTTTGGTGGCAATGATAGCTGTAAACGACTGGATGGAGGGCGGTCTTTCAGCGTATTCTTTCAACAGCAAGGAACTTTGGGAAATGTCCCTTGCATCCGCCATAATGATGGAGAAACTCGCCCGACGCCATGAAATGAATTACAAGACGGCTTACACTATCGGGTTAATGCACAGTGTAGGCCGGTGCGTGATCAGTAAGTACATTAGCGAATACCCGGGTGAAAGGCCGATAGCACCACGTAATGACTACATCAATCTTGCCCGTTGGGAAATTGAAACGATAGGTGCTGATTTTGCCGAAATCACAGGAATACTTTTAAGCAAATGGGGTTTTTCGCCCGAACTATACATTCCCATATGGCATCAGATGCGTCCGCTCAACGCACCGAATCGTGTAAAAATGTGCTCATTATTGCGCATTACAGTAAGTACGGCATCCTGTATCGCGATGCCGAATGAGAACGACGAAACGAATCTTGAACTTCCAGAAGATGTCCTCGCTAAAGTAGATGTGGATAGTGAAGAACTTACGGATATTATGCCACTAGTCAGGGAAGAACTCGCCAGTTTAAACGAACTGGTCAGTTGAGCTAAGTAAAATACTGATCCTCTTTCTCCCAGCCGGGAACACAAGTCACAAACATTATCAAAGGCACGTCGTATGGATTTTCGATTCCGTGTTTTTCACCCGGCAGGATTACGATAGAATCACCCTCGGTCACTACTTCTTTTTCTCCGTTAAGGAGCATGATTCCTTTGCCGGACATGATGAAGTATACTTCTTCAGTAAGTTTATGGTAATGTGTCTCAACGGTAGTTCCCTGGGGAATCGTAATGACTGCCAAACTTTGCTTTTTTGCTCGCGAGTTCCTGTGTGATATCCACTCAAGGGCTATTGCATTATCCGGTGCTGTAATGGGCTCAATATTGGACTTTCGTATAATTTCCATATTTTTGTTAATGCAATAAGGATTCCTCTTTTTGTGACCATTGTATTTTGACAGATATTATCCTTTTCTGAGGCATGCGATCTGCTTGCAAGGAATCATGCCTGTATATCTATTTGCTTTGCCTTCAATTGCTTACTTTGTGTGTCTGCTGACTGCCTGCTCTGTTGGTTACAAACAGAATAGCAATTCGACTGATGAAATCTCGAGAACTGCGATCGTTGCAGCCTACCGGCCGGAAATTGAGGCACTGCTGGAAAAGATAGAAATATTCGAATACAGCGAGATAACTTCAATTGAAGAGGATCGTGGAGTTACTTATTATCTGGGACACTATAGAAAGGAACCTATAGTACTCTTTGCTACGGGGATAAGCATTGGCAATGCAGCCATGACTACCCAAATGGCCCTTGATCGATATAACGTCAGTCGATTGTTGTTCTCAGGAATTGCCGGTGGTGTTAATGAAAAGTGGAAGACAGGGGACGTCATCATACCTGAAAGATGGTCCTATCATGATGAGTCAGTCTACAGTAATCCAGCACACGACGGAGACGGCTATATCCTTGCAGATTATTATGAAGCTATACTAGACCGAAACCTCGAACAGGCAGAGATCGATCCGCATGTTCCGAGATATGAAAACTTTGGTATGATTTTCCCGGATACAGTGAGTGTAAGTCTGCCTGATGGAAACGGGCCACAACGTTTTCCATACTTTACCGCTTCCCGGGAACTCCTGAATGTTGCGGAAAAGACAATCGCAGAAATACCACCCTTACCCGTGACAGACTCAAGGACTGCTCAACTTAGCGTTGGAGGACATGGAGTAACCGGTTCCGTTTTTCTGGATAATGCTGAGTATCGTAAATGGGTCCGGGAAGTTTGGAATGCCGAGGTCACAGAGATGGAATCTGCCACGATAGCACAAGTATGTCTGGTAAACGACGTACCCTGGGTGATTATTCGGGCTGTAAGTGATTTGGCTGGAGGACAGGAAGGCAAGAATGAAGAAAATATCTATGACCGTGTGGCTTCTCGAAATGCAGCTATCGTCCTTTTTTCGATACTTGATGAATTAGCAGTGAATGAACAGTGAGAGCCTTTGTTAAAGGTGATCTTGACGGGTTTTTTGCTCTTGGCCTGGACAGCCTTGTCAACCTGCTTCTGATTACGAGTCTCTGCCTGGGACTCATGCAGATGTCCACTGATTTGTTTTTCGGTACAATCATGCCAGCGACTGCGGTAGGACTAATAGCAGGAAATGCTTTCTATGCCTGGCAAGCGTTGCGGTTGGCAAGAACTGAACAGAGGGATACGGTGTGCGCGTTACCTTATGGCCTGAATTTATTGACAGTAATTGCTTTTTCATTGCTGGTTATGCTGCCAGTACAACAGAAGGCCCTTGCAAATGGACTCAACAAGGATGAGGCTGACTTGCTTGCCTGGAAGGCAGGAGTACTGGCATGTCTGGGATCTGGAATAATTGAATTTTGTGGAGCTTTTATTGTTGGCTTTTTAAGAAGAATCACGCCACGCGCTGCACTTCTGGCCTCATTGGCGGGTATTGGCGTCTTTTTTATTGCAGTTGATTTTATTTATCGGGTTTACGTGTTCCCTCTCATAGGAATGCCAACTCTGGTTCTTGCCCTTGTTATCTACTATGGGGGCGTAAGATTCCGGTATGGTGTTCCAGGAGGACTAGTTATTTTAGCATTTGGGACCGTTATGTCATGGATTCTATACGTAGCCGGATATACCAGTCCAATACGTGATATAGACCTCGATCTTTCGCATGCAGGTATTTATTTACCCTCTTTCCAGTTGCATCATATTTATGACTCCATCTATGTTTTAAGAGATTATTTCTCTATTATTGTCCCGATGGGTTTAATTAATCTGCTTGTTTCCATGCAATGCCTCGAATCAGCAGAGGCTGCAGGAGACAGATATCCAACCCGAAGCTCCCTGCTCGTAAACGGTTTTGGGACACTGGCATCAGCTTGCTGTGGATCTCCATACCCCACGGGTATCTACATTGGGCATCCCGGCTGGAAGGCAATCGGAGCGCGTGCAGGTTATTCCACTCTGAATGCCATATTTGTATCACTAGTTTGTTTTACCGGTACATTGAGTATTGTTGAGAGCACATTACCTATCGAAGCAG
>CAYQCG010000321.1:0-3356 GCA_964415925.1 uncultured Puniceicoccaceae bacterium
TTCTCTGAAGTAGGAGTTCGTGCCATTGACTCCCACACTCTGGTGTTTGATCTGGAAACACCCGTCATTGCATTTCCCAACCGCTTGAAACATTTCACCTGGTATCCCGTACACAAGCCTACTTTGCAAAAACATGATGCGGAAAGAAGTCGTCTAAGTGATTGGATGCGACCGGAACATATCGTCAGCAACGGGCCATTCAATCTGGTTGAATTCAAAGCCCAGCAATTCCTGCGTGTTGAAAAAAGTCAGACTTACTGGGATCGGGATACGGTGCAACTGGAAGCGGTTGTGTTCCATATGATAGAAAATGTCAGCACCGAAGAGGCGAGTTTCCGCAGCGGCCAGCTCCATATCACGTCTGAAGTTCCACAGGATAAGGTGGACTGGTATCGGGCCAATGAACCCGGTATTCTGCGAATCGATCCCTTCTACGGGAATTATCATTTTATCCTCAATGTCAGGAATCAGACGTTAAAAGATCAGCGCATCCGCCAGGCTCTGAACCTGGCCGTCAACCGGCAATCGATTGTCGAGAACATCACGCGTTCCGGGCAGCAGGCGGCCTATGCCTATGTTCCCCCCGGTATAGGCGGATATCAACCGCCCGACTTGATTTCATTTGATCCTGCAGAAGCGCAGCGGTTGCTTGCCGAGGCAGGCTATCCGGGAGGGGAGGGCTTTCCGGAACTGGTCCTGAAATATAACAGCTCTGAAAATCACCGTCGTATAGCTGTATCGGTCCAGGCTATGTTGAAAGAGAATCTGGGTATTGCTGTGCGGTTGGAAAACCAGGAATGGAAAGTCTACCTGGACGACCTTTACGCGGGAGATTTTGCCATCGCACGGCTTGGCTGGATTGCTGATTATCCGGATCCTTTTTCCATGTTAAACATCTGGATGTCCGGTAACGGCAATAATTTCAGTGGATGGGCATCTTCTGAATTTGACCGTCTGGTGGAAGCTTCCAATCAATCGATTAATGAGGCGGGCCGTTTCCGTCTTATCCGGGAAGCGGAGTCTGTCCTTTTGAGCGAACTACCCCTAATCCCGGTTTATTGGTATACACGGGTCTATTTGATTGATCCAAGGGTGCGCGGATGGAATCCAAAAAAACTGGACTACCATCCCCTTAAATACGTTTACTTTGCAGATACCGGGAGCTAACACGTCCTGTTCTTCATTCTGCTTTCATGTTGCGATTTATAGTCAACCGCTTGCTTCAGGCCATTCCGGTTCTCTTTATTATCGTCACGTTGACTTTTTTCATGGCCCGTCTTGCTCCCGGTGGTCCCTTCAGCCAGGAACGGCGTGTTTCCGAGCGAATCATGGAGCAGATGAATGAGCAATATGGCCTGAACGATCCATTGCTCGTGCAATATGTTAACTACCTCGATAATGTTCTCCAGGGCGATTTGGGTTATTCCTACAAATATGCCGGTCGCACTGTAAATGAGATTATCGGAGAGTCCTTTCCGGCATCCGCAGAACTGGGCTTCTGGGCATTCCTCGTAGCCCTGCTTCTAGGTATACCTGCCGGTGTCCTTGCGGCTGTGAACCGTAATACTTTACTCGACTACCTGCCGATGTCTGGTGCCATGATCGGCATTTGTCTGCCCACCTTTGTCCTGGGACCTCTGCTGGCGCTGGTTTTTGGACTGAAGCTGGGCTGGTTCAGTGTCTCTGGTTGGTTCATGCCCAGTGACCGGGTATTGCCGGCAATCACCCTGGGTTTGCTCTATGCCGCTTACATTGCACGTCTTACTCGCGGAGGCATGCTCGATGTTCTTTCGCAGGATTATATCCGTACTGCCAGAGCCAAGGGTTTGAGTGAATTCACTGTTGTCGTCCGGCATGGCTTGAAAGGAGGGCTTTTGCCGGTAGTTGCTTACCTGGGCCCGGCGATAGCCGGCCTCATAACCGGATCCTTCGTGGTGGAAACGCTCTTCCAGATTCCAGGTCTGGGACGGCATTTCGTGAATGCTGCCTTGAACCGCGACTATACTCTGCTTTTGGGAGTAGTTGTTTTTTATGCTGTTTTGATCATCATCCTTAACCTCTGTGCAGACATAATCCAGGCGCTTATGAATCCCCGTATTCGTCATGAGTGAGTCTAACGCTACATTGGAGAAGGTGCTGGATCAGCCGCTGGAGAAAGGAACTTCCCTCTGGCAGGATGGCTGGCAACGTCTGAAACATAATCGCCTGGCCATGTTCAGTCTCGGCTTCCTTGTTTTCATGACGCTTTTCTGCTTCCTCGGTCCGTTCCTCAATCCTTACACCTTTGATGAACAGAAGCGTGAGTATGGTGCGAATCCTCCCAGCATGGAGCACTGGTTCGGAACCGATTACTCAGGCCGGGATCTGATGGCGCGTGTCATGTATGGAGGAAGGATTTCTATCGGCGTAGGGTTGCTCGCGACACTGGTCTCGATTTCGATAGGCGTAGTTTATGGCGCGTTGTCCGCTTATGCCGGCGGCAAAACCGACTCGGTCATGATGCGCATGGTCGATATCCTCTATGCCATGCCCTATGCTATATTCATCATCCTTTTGATGGTCTGGCTGGGCCGTAGTATGATTCTGCTCTTCATCGCGCTGGGTGCCGTCCAATGGTTGACCATGGCGAGGATCGTCCGGGGGCAGGTCATGTCACTGAAGCGACAGGAATTCGTCGAGGCGGCGATTGCCCTTGGCCTGAGTCCTTCCCGTATCCTCTTCCGGCATATCATCCCGAATTTAATGAGCGTCGTAATAGTCTATGCAACACTGACCGTCCCCGCCATCATGCTCCTCGAAGCTTTCCTCAGCTTCCTTGGGCTGGGAGTGCAACCGCCTATGTCCTCATGGGGTGTCCTCATCAAGGATGGTGCAGACAGCATGACAGTGTTCCCATGGCTCTTGATTTTCCCCGCGGTGGCATTTTCCATGACACTCTTTTCACTGAACTTTCTCGGAGACGGGCTTCGGGACGCCCTTGACCCCCAATCCAGCAAAGACTGATGCCTGCCTTGGACGTAGACGATCTTACAGTGCGCTTCCATACCCGCGCAGGCATTGTCCGTGCAGTCGAGAATATCAGTTTTAGTGTGAAACCTGGGAAAACTCTCGGTATCGTTGGCGAATCCGGCAGTGGCAAGTCTGTCGCCTGCCTCTCTCTTTTGCAATTGCTGCCGATACCCCCTGCCCGGATAGAAAAGGGGCGGGCAATACTTCATGACGGGCTTGACCTCTTGTCCGTACCGAAGAAACAATTACGCACCATACGCGGCAAGCGCGTCAGTATGATCTTCCAGGATCCCATGACCGCCCTGAATCCTTACTTGCGGATTTCTTCCCAGATGAGCGAAGTCCTG
>CAYQCG010000322.1:0-3349 GCA_964415925.1 uncultured Puniceicoccaceae bacterium
GCACTGGCGGTCCTCTTATTCAGTGCATCCATATTCGTGCATGAACTGGGGCACTTTCTCGCCGCCCGATGGCGAAAATTGAAAATAGAACGTTTTTCGATTGGCTTTGGTCCGAAGATTCTCGGCTGGAAAGACAAAGACGGCATCGACTACCGACTATCGCTTTTCCCGCTCGGAGGCTATGTTGCGCTTCCACAGCTCGCGGACATGCGAGGAATTGAAGGGACCCCGTCAGAACAGGCCGATAAGCTGCCACCCATCAGCTACACCGACAAAATGGTCGTATCAGTCGCCGGTGCTGTCTTCAATGTCATCTTCGCCCTCTTCCTCGCCACTATCCTGTGGGGAATCGGACAGTATGTCAGCCACAGCTCTCAGAGCACCACGCTCGGTTACATAGTGGAAACAATGGAGGTCGAAGGAGTCGAGATCACCAGTCCGGCAAAGTCTGCCGGCTTGCAGATTGATGACATTGTGACCCACATCGACGGTTATCCCGTTGAGAATTGGCAGGATATTACAACCCGGATCATTACTGGAACACGACGTGACGAAAACGGTCGACCTCTCAGTGTGTTTACCGTACAGCGCGACGGAGAAACCAGGGTCGTTGAAATAAATCCGGCACTGACCGGTGCTGAAGGTAACCGGATGGTGGGTATCAGTCCACAGGACAAATTAATCGTGAGCGCCCTATACTCCGACTCGCCGGCCGAAAAGGCGGATTTTCCCCTCGGTGCTGAAATCAGGGAAGTTAACGGTGAACCAGTCCGGAGAGTAAGCGTCTACATCAGTAAATTGCAGGAGAATGCGGGGGAACCTGTAACACTGACTTACATACACGATGGCGAAACCAAATCCATTACCCTGCAAACAGAAAATGTCGAAATCACAAACACAGGTGAAACCAGGGAACTTGCCGGATTGCAGTTCAACCCGAAACCCTGGCTGATCCATAAAAACCCCATAGAACAAGTTCAGGGCTTCTGTGAGCACTCAATCACCGTCCTGTATGCGCTCGTCCATCCGGATTCAAACATTGGTATTTCAGACCTGAGCGGTCCCGTTGGGATCGGCTATGCACTGGCCAAAGTGGCCACCTTGGACTTCCGTTCCGTCCTCGCCCTGACTGCTCTTATCAACGTGAGTCTGGCAATCCTGAACCTTCTCCCCATACCGGTGCTGGATGGTGGCCATATGGCATTTGCCACCTGGGCCAAGTTCACAGGACGTCCCATTCCGCCTCAAATAATGGCTGGCGTGCAAGGTGCATTCATGATCCTCCTCCTCGGTTTAATGCTCTATATTCTTTTTCCCGATACAGACCGTGTCGTCCGTGACATCAAAGAGGAAAAGGACTATGCGCAGCGCGAGGCTGAGATGATTACACCAGTGTTTGACGGCAAGGACGCATTGCCTCAAGAATAGCGTCGAAATGAGCATGCAAAGTTATTGTGCGTCCCGTTTTCAGGCCGTACGACGGAAAAGCCGCGAGATCCAGGCAGGTGGGGTCTCAATAGGTGGCAACCATCCTGTTGTTGTGCAGTCAATGACGACAACACCCACGATGGATGTAGATGCCACGGTGGAGCAGGCGATACGGATGGCAGAGGCAGGCTGCCAGATTGTCCGTATCACCGCACAAAATGTAGACGCGGCCAAGGCGCTCGGCCCGATACGCAAGAAGTTCAGCGAAGCCGGATTTTCATCAATTCCGCTGGTTGCCGACATCCACTTCCTGCCCAAGGCAGCGATGGAAGCCGCCGAACACGTGGAAAAAGTCCGGATTAATCCCGGCAACTACGCCGACAAGAAGAAGTTTGCCGTGCGGGAGTATTCAGACTCCGAATACGACAGGGAGCTGGAGCGTTTGCATGAAGCCTTTTCGCCCATTGTCCTGAAATGCAAGGAGCTCGGGCGCGCCATGCGGATCGGCACCAACCATGGATCACTCTCTGACCGGATCATGAACCGCTACGGGGACAGCCCTCTGGGCATGGCAGAAAGCGCGCTGGAATTCCTGCGCATCGCGGAATCCCACAATTTCTTTAATATCGTGCTCTCCATGAAGGCCAGCAATCCCAAGGTCATGATTCAGGCATACCGCCTGATCGTTGCCCGCATGAATGATGAAGGCATGAACTACCCCCTTCATCTTGGAGTTACTGAAGCCGGCGATGGAGACGATGCCCGGATCAAAAGCGCTATCGGGATCGGGAGTCTGCTTTTTGACGGTTTGGGTGACACCATCCGTGTCTCCCTGACTGAAGACCCGGTGGCGGAAATTCCAGTTGCTCAGGACCTGGCACGTAAGGCACAAGTCTTGTGGGACACTAACAGGGAATCTGAAATCAGTGCACCGCCATATGATCATCTCGATGCCTTCGAGTATGTGAAGAGAGCCGTGCATACCGTAGAACTGGGTCCCGATTGCACTACCGGACAACTTGAACCTCCTCGTGTCATCATTCCTGCTGCTCACCCCTTATCTCATTTCGAGGAAATCGTTACTGATATTCGAGTGGCTCACGCGCGGACAGGTGATGCAAAAATTGAAGGCCTGTTAGTGGAAGTCGCTGACTATGAGGATGCACGCCATATACCCGGTCTATTCGATACCCTGAAAAATGACATCCGGTTTATGGTCCTCGACATTACAGAATCCGGCCCCGGGGCCCTGCGTGAACTGGAATGGGCCGATCCCGCCCGGATTGTTTTGCTGGCCCATGTCTGTGGCAGTGAGCCTGCCCGCATCAAGCAATTGATCACTCATGCTAGACACACGGGTAAATTGCTCGTACTCGATCTTCGTCCGCAAGCCTTGATCAAACATAAGGCACTCTTTGAGGAAATGGGAGATGACCGCCTGATCTTCACTTGCTCCCATCCAGCGAAAGGAACACACCCTCATGGCACCTACCGCCAATTGGCCGACGCCTTGAAGGAACTCCAGTTTGAAGCACCCATCTGGATACGGGCGACAGGAAAAAACGCGATTGAAAATAAGGACTTTTTTGGAGACCGCCTGCTGGAAGCTTCCATCCTCGCAGGCAGTATAATATGCGACGGCATTGGCGATCTTATCAGTATCGAAACAGTCCAGCAGACGGCACAGGCAACAACACTGGCTTACAACATCCTGCAAGGAGCAAGAGCCCGCACCACAAAAACCGAATACGTTGCTTGTCCCAGCTGTGGACGTACATTGTTTGACCTTCAAACAACAACTCAGCGCATTCGCAAAGCTACCGGTCATCTTAACGGGGTGACAATTGCGGTCATGGGATGCATTGTTAACGGCCCGGGCGAAATGGCAGACGCAGACTTCGGTTACGTCGGAGGTGCACCC
>CAYQCG010000323.1:0-3341 GCA_964415925.1 uncultured Puniceicoccaceae bacterium
CTCCTTCCGCGGTAGCGTCACCTGGGACTTTTAGTCGTAACATTATTAAGCAATACTCAAGGGCCGTCTCCCATCCACAGGGCAGACGGCCCTTTTCTTTCAGATTAATTCAGTCGTAGAATGACCTGTAAACTCGGCAACAGCCTTGATTCAGTATTAAAAAATATTCGGTGCGGCATCTATATTGTATGAATATACCATAAGTATGTATACTAATACCATACGCCGTGAGTTTAGATTAACGATCTGTTTCCGAGGGCCAGGGCTGAGATCCTCCGCCTTCTCTTCACCGATCCAGATGTTGAATTACATATGCGGGAACTGTCACGGCTTGGCAACCTCGCCATCGGCACCATTCAAGCCGAAGTAGCCCGGCTGCGCGAGGCCGGTCTTCTCCTTGAGCGCAGGGATCGAAATCGCTTGTATTTCAGGGCCAACCGGCAGAATCCACTCTATTCCGGACTCAAGTCACTGCTTCTTGAAGCTCTCGAACTCTTTGAGTTTACCTTGGAGTTCAAGTCAATCGTCCTTGACCATCTTGCGAAAAAATACCCTCCCTTGTGTCCTCCCAGATAAAAAGGTCACTGGATCAGGACCTTCCATATATCGTTGCGTAAGTATAATTTCCCCGCCAATCTCATGGGTACTTCAAAACGGAACAACTCGATCTCCGGTCTGTTTGCATACCTCATATTAACCGCTTCATGAATATCATATCCCGCACACCTCACCTCCTATTCTATCTTGTTTTCATTTGCCTCAGTGCCTTTGCCATTGCCTCTGCCAGGGAACCCGCATGGCAAATCCACGAAACCGCCTTCCCCACCTCGGATATTGTTGTTGCTGCCTACAATATCCTCGACTACGGCGCAGTCGGGGACGGCAAGACGGATTGCACCCGTGTCTTTCGTAGAGCCTTGAAAGACTTGGAGTCGATTGGCGGTGGCACCTTGTTCGTGCCCGCCGGCCGCTATGTCATTCGGGGTGAACTGGAGGTTCCCGTTTCAACCGTTATCAGGGGCGAGTGGTCCAACCCGGGGCAGGGATCGAAGGTCGAAGGCACCATTCTGATGGCCTACGCGGGTCGCGGAAACGCCGAGGGCACTCCATTCATCACCGTCGATTACTGTGCCGGCGTCAAGGACCTGGCCATTTGGTACCCCGAGCAGAAAGCTGCCGATATCGTTCCCTACCCCTACACCTTGATCCAGAAGGGCGGCGATAATGCCACTTTCGAAAACCTCACCCTCGTTAACTCCTACCAGGGCATCAAGATCGGGCCCGACAGTAATGAACTCCATTACGTCCACAACGTCTATGGCACACCGCTCAAGACGGGTGTGTGGTACGACTCCACCACCGATATCGGACGCCTCGAGACCGTCTCCTTCAGCCCGTCATACTGGAGCCGCTCCGGCCTCCCCGGTGCTCCCGCCCTAAATGGCCCTCACACTGAATGGATGCTCGAAAACGGCACCGCCTTCCACATGGGCCGCAGCGACTGGGAGTACGTCTCCTTCATTACCGTTTCCGGCTACAACATCGGTTACCGTATCACCGAAGGCCGTCGCGGCGCGGCCAACGCCCAGTTCTACGACCTCAACATCACCAATTGCCGGACCGGCCTTCTCATTGAAAGGACCAACGTCATCGGCAATGTCTTCACCCGCTGTACCTTCCATGGTTCGGATTACGGCATCAGGCTGACCGACGAGTTTTACACCGCCATCATGTTCGTCCAGTGTTCCATCCAGGGTGGCACTAGCCTGCTTTCTGAAGGCACCGGCAGCGTCATCCTCCAGCAATGCAACTTTCAGAGCGGCAACATTGATGCCGAAAGCGGTGCCTTCGCCCTCACCAACTGCTACTTCCCCGCAAACCGGTCTCAGATCATCCTTGGCGAAGGTGTCGCCGGCGCCTCCCTCATCGGACTCAAAGGTTCACCCGAAATCGTTAACCACGCCGGCGATGATAAGGTCAAGGTAAGCCGCGAAGAAATCGATCTTCCCCAAATCCCGGAATACAACATTCGCAATAATCGCACTTTCAGGCCCGCCAAATCCGCACTCTACGTCGCCACCGACAGCCGCTGGGGGGTCGTTGCCGACGGTAGGAAAAATAATACCGCGGCACTTCAGAAAGTATTGGATCACGCAGGCGAAAACGGCGGCGGGATCGTCTTTTTACCGGCCGGCGATTATATTCTCCGCGGGAGCATCTCTGTCCCCTCGGGCGTCGAGTTACGCGGTATACACGATGTCCCCCACCACACCATGGGTGGCGGCAGTATCCTACACGTTTATGCCCAAGACAGCCAACCTTCCATCATGCTCAAGGCAAAAAGCGGATTGCGTGGCATGTCCTTCAATTATCCCGGGCAGACCATGCTCGATGTCCAGGACTACCCCTTCCTCATCCAGGGGCAGGGACAGGATATCTATGTCATCAACGTAAACTGTTCCAACCCTTTCCGCTTTCTCGACCTCAAAACCTATCGCTGCGATAACCACTATGTCGATTACCTCTCTGGCGGGCCCATGCGCGTTGGCGTTGAAATCGGCAACGGCTCCACAGGTGGTGAAGTGCGCAACATGCAGTTCAATCCGCATTACTGGACACGCACTCCGCCCGGCAGTGGCCAACTCTTTGCCAATTCTCCACGCCGGGATGTCCTCGGTGACCGCGCGCAAGGCCGTGCTTACTGGGATTATCAGAAAGAAAACGGCGATGTCCTCCGTGTCGGCCATACCCGTAATCAGCTCCTCTTCCAGAACTTCGTCTTCGGATCACAATACGGCATCCACTTTACCGACGAGCAGGGCAGGGGACCGCAGGACTGTATCGTCCACGGTCATGGCACCGACGGTTCCAAGGTCGGCATCTTCTTCAGTTCCGGCGATGCCACCATCAGCATGGTTAACGCCGAACTCGTCGCCATGGAGAGCGAAAATAAAATCGCCATCAAGCTCGATCACGCTTTCAGCGGCGAGGCTACCTTCATCAATACCATGGTCTGGGGCTTCCCCGATCTCATGGCCGAGGTCAATAACGGTCATTTGAAAATCTTCAGTGGCTCCGCCCGCCACCATGGCAATGGCGTCAAGGTCAATGGCGGAACCGCCCGGGTCGTTAACTTCAATTTCAACCAGCCCACCCCCCACGTCACTCCGGCCCAGGGGAAAGTCGAGATGATCGGTATCATCACCCCGCGGGGCGTCAATATCGGCGATCGTATCATCCTTTCCGATACAACCCGAGATACCGTTAGTCTTAAGTACAACATCGAACACGGCCGCGAACATTAATCCGGATATTTGATCCGACCGCATCCATCACGTCGA
>CAYQCG010000324.1:0-3335 GCA_964415925.1 uncultured Puniceicoccaceae bacterium
GTTCCCGAACAACACCACCACCGTCGTTCCAATCAGGCCCACACTCAATCCCCCCAGCGCCGGTTTCAGCCATACCGGAAAGCGTTTCCATCGTTTCATCTTCCCCCGCATGGCCAGTACACTCCGGACAAAAGCGAACCCGCACAGCGCCGCCAGGATCCCCAGCGGCACACACACCAGCATCCACCAGCTCGTCTCAAATGCCGGCAGGTTTACGTCAAATACCGGATGCTCACCCAGCACCGTCCGCTCCACGATCGAGGCGATCACCACCGCGATCAGGATCCCGAACAGCGCCTTGCTCGAAAAATCGCCCAACAGCTCCTCGAAGACAAAAAACATCGCCGCCAGCGGAGTGTTGAATGCCGCCGCGATTCCCGCCCCCATTCCGACTGGCACCATCGCCTGCACCCGCTTCTTCGCCAGCCCGAACACCTGCCCGATCTTCGACGCCAGGGCCGCGCAGATATGCACGGTCGGGCCTTCCCGGCCCAGGCTCATGCCCGAGCCGATGCACAGCGAGCCCGCCACAAAGCGCCAGAACGCCTCCTTCAGGCTCATCTCCCCGAAGTCCCGGTAATACCGGGCTTTTGTAATGGGAATTCCACTACCCGCCACCGTTGGTTCAATGAATGTCGAGATCAGACCGCTGAATAACCCACCAATAACAGGTAATAGAATCAATACCCCGTAGAACCACACACCGCTGAACGTCGCCGCAAAGGCCTGTGTGAAATGGAAGATCCCGTCGATCGTCAAATGAAACAGCACCGCTACCGAACCGCACAGCAACCCCGCCAAGACCCAGAACAGCAGGTAGCGCTGCGTGTCCGTAAACCGGTAACGCAACCACTCCGGTATCCGCGCCCACGTAAACCGCCTTTTCCTCGGCTTTTCCTCTTCACCGCTCATCCCGGCTAGCTGCCTAGCCCCCTCTACCCGCCAAAGCAAGTGCAATCCCGCTCATTTTCACTCATTTGAAAAAATTCCTTGGCATCATCCCGCCCATCACTACGCTCTCTCTTTTGCCTTTACGGTGGGTTATCCAAGTGGCTAAAGGACGCGGACTGTAAATCCGTTCGGCTTCGCCGTTCGCTGGTTCAAATCCAGCACCCACCACCATTTATATTCTCGCAGCTCTCTGTTTATTGACTTGCCCGGCGTCGCCAAGCCACAACTACTTTGGTCAATAGCACAATAGTAAATGCGGCGCGGGATGCTTCCGGCACAATTGCAATATTTGAAAATTCCAGACGCGCCCATTCATTGATATTATTATCTCGGTTAAACCCCGATATAAGCTCTAGCTCATTCAGGGCTGCACCATCGTAAAAGCCGGTTCCTGTGAGCGTGATTGTTCCACTAACTTCCGTCCCTTGTGCGATGGGTGTATTCGTTCCTTGTGGATTCTGAAAATGAATATCGTCCATCCATGGGGAAACACCATCCTGTACAAATACACTCGTCGCCTGTCCTCCTATCAATACGTTGTTGACTGTGACTATCTGGTCATTGAGGAAAAAATTTGTGTTGATTGCGTAATTGTTGCTCCAGTCCCGTTTAATCGCCAGATAGCCGGGACTTCCTGATACATCCGCGATCGTGTCCTGGGTAAATGTTCCGCTGATTTCAAACGTCAGTTCATCTGGTAATGCCGTCAGGATTTGCAGTGACAATTGTGCCTCTACGTACGGGCTGCTGCCCCATAAACAAATTACCATTAACTTCATCCTGGAAATAAAGCGTAATTGCAGTCCAGTGATTGGTAATTGTCTGCACATTAAATGTAGGTTTAAAAATATAAGGAATCATTATCCAGAACAAGATAAAAACATGTTTGTTTATGTAGGTTACTCTAAAATACCCGCCCCTGTCACAAATGCGGGCTCTCTACGCAAACTCTAGGCCAAAAATTACTCGGATGAATTTTCAAGAAAGCTGTCCAGCATCCACTTCGTCTTGTCGTGGACTTGGATCCGGGCGATCATAAGGTCTTCCGTCTCGTTGTCGCCGGCTTTGGCCGCTGCGTTGCGGGCTTTCACCAGATTCTCAATCAATTGGGCATTCGCTTCTGAAAGATGCTCCACCATTTCCCTCGCAGGCGCATCTTCCCTGATCTCCTTCATTCCCGCCATCGTGGCCAGGTTATTGAGCCCCCCCGGTGCCAGGGATCCCATGGCACGGATGCGTTCCGCTATTTCATCGACCGCCCCGAAAAGTTCCGTGTACTGCTCTTCGAAAGCCCCGTGTAATGAAAAGAAAGAGGGACCACGGACATTCCAGTGGCAGATGTGCGTCTGCCCGATCAGGGCGTAGCTGTCCGCTACAACCTGTCGGAGCGCTTCAATCACTTCGTTCGTCTTACCGGTCGTGGATCGCTTTGCTGTTGTCATAATCATCAAGGAATATCCCTGATTACACGCACTATTCAAATAATTTATGCGGTTTTCGCCTCTCTACGAATATACCCACCGTCTCCGTCGGCTCATATATCCACTCCCTCCGGTTCAATTTATTTCACATCCTGCGCTTGCCTCCAGAATAAGTATACTTATGTTCATACTATGGCCCGCATCGTCATTCAATTCAGGCAGGGATGGCTTGCCTTCCACTTCATCCAGAATGGCAGCAACCTCGTCAAGTCCGTCTACCCTACTCCGGACAGCCAGGACGCCCACGACTTCGAAAGCCTGCACCTCGCCCGCAGCTTCCTCCGCTCTCACCCCTGGCTTCAGGGCGAAATCGTCCTCCTCCCTGACTCCGGCCTCCCCGCCTTTCCCGAGGATTAGCCTCTTGTTATCGCACCTTCTTTAGTTCCTTTACAGGAAACGGAATGTGCGTCCTCCCCCGTTCCGTTTCATACATACAGTAGGCAACCAGATCCCCTTCATAGGAGGCCAGCATGTAGACCTTCATTTCGTAGTCTACGCTCTCATGTAATACGATCGAACCCGACTGGATCTCGGGCCTCTCTTTGGTTTTTTCCGGCATGGGTCACAAGTCTTGAAAGTTGATCATTTCTGAATACTGATACGTCAGGATTAAACCAGACTTTAACCAAATGCACTGGCAGTATCAACTTTTACTCGCTCCCTACGGGACTTCCCCCATCCCTGTAATGACAACCCTTTACTCGTCTGCCTCCTGCTCCACACGATACATGCTGTAATACATCCGCGGTCTGACAGACTCAAACTCCAGAAGCTTGTCCGTAATACTTATGACCTTGAATTTTCTCTGCTTCCGATCGTACTCCAGCGAAAACGGAGAGTAATGAACATCTGCTATGTCCATATGAATCTCCCCGTTTTTTATCCACCACGTTCCACGAGTCC
>CAYQCG010000325.1:0-3327 GCA_964415925.1 uncultured Puniceicoccaceae bacterium
CCCTTCAGATTCTCTACACTTTTCACAACCAAGTTATCTGCGTCAGATAAGTCAGTGAGAAAGTAACATACCTTGCTAGACCCTTTTCGGGCAGCCCTCACGCCACAATGATTTCTGTTTAGGTTTCCCGCGTAGAGATTAGGGTTCACCTGATAAAGCCCGAAGCAACCGCCTGAATGGATAATAGGCTGGCAAGTTTAGCCAGTCTATTTTGCTGCAAGGGTCGCTGGTTTGAGGTTGACGTAGTGAGTTGATCTTCTGGAAACCAGTTTTTTTCTGTTAACCGGAACGACCACTTAGGGTTAATGAGATTCATTAACAAAAAGCCTTGACCGCGTCCACGGGCTCTTTTAGCCCTTGCTGTTCTTGAGACTCATAAACAGAAAATGAAATCAAATCCTAATCTAAATACTTGCACTATCACGCTGCTCACGCTCCTCATGCTTACAACAACAGAGGGAGAACTTGCCGAAGGCGAGAACTCTAATGTCGCTGTTTTGGACGAAGTACTTGTTGAGAGCCCGACGCTTTACACGGATCAGATTAACGCGCTGAAGACGCCGACGCCGATAATCGATGTACCACAGAGTCTATCGATTTTGACCGCTGAGCAATTTCAGGAGCAAGGCTTCAGCAGCATTGGCGATGTCGTCAATTACACGCCCGGCGTTACGACCTCACAGGGTGAGGGACACAGGGATGCCGTTGTGATTCGAGGAGTACGTACAACGGCTGACTTCTTCATCGACGGCGTCCGAGACGACGTCCAGTACTACCGGCCACTATACAATATCCAGCAAATAGAAATCCTCCGCGGACCAAATGCACTTTTCTTTGGGCGAGGTGGAACGGGTGGTATCGTGAATCGAGTCAAGAAGAAGGGAGACCTCAGCGAAATCTTTACGGACTATTCATTTGCAATTGATACCTTTGGTGCCAGTGAAATCCAGGTCGATAGCAACTATGTAATCAATGAATATGCCGCAGCTCGGCTCAACGCATTTTACGAGGGTCTGGAAAATCACCGGGACTTCTACGACGGTGATCGCTACGGCGTGAACCCAACCGTCAGGATCGAACCGACGGATACGACCATTCTGGACTTGTCCTACGAGTATGCAAATCATGAGCGCTTCATTGATCGGGGCATTCCTACCGGCGCAAATGGTCGCCCAGTGGAAGCCTTCGAGGATATTGTTTTCGCGGATCCTGCGCTCAATAATTCAGACCTTGAGGCCCATTTAATCAGGGCAACCCTCCAGCAGACGATTTCCGATAACCTGAAAGGCAACGTCACTGCTTTTTACGGTGATTACGAAAAGTCCTATTCGAACTTTTACGTATCCGGTTATGATCAGGTAAACACTCCCGACGAGGTTACGCTCGACGGCTATGTTGACAACACGGACCGCCAGAACTTTACGCTTTCCAGCAACCTCATTGGCGAATTCGAAACCTTTGACATCGGGCATACGATTATCATTGGGGGCGAGTATATAAACACACAGTCCGATCAAGACCGCTTCAATGCTGACTGGGATCCGAACCCGACCGTTAACGAGGACGAGGAAACATTCCTGGTTTCTCGGCCTCTCAGCCTCAACGGTGGCGTTGGTGTTAATGCCGACGGAGATCCCGTCGAAAACAATTTCACTCAAGACCGCAATGACAGCACACAATCTGACATCAATGTGTTCTCGATATATATTCAGGACGAAATCGAAATCATGGAGCAACTCGATTTGATCCTCGGCGTCCGCTTCGATCGCTTCGACATTGAGGTCTTCGACGCTGAAAGCGGTAACAGAGGAAGCCAGATCGACGAGGAATTCTCGCCACGTCTGGGGTTGGTTTACAAACCAATTGAAAACATTTCCACTTATGTCAGCTACAGTATGACATTCCTCCCTCAAAGCGGTGAGCAGTTCGCCAATCTGGGTGACGCGGGTCTGGATCCAGACGAATTTACAAATCTCGAAGGAGGCATCAAGTGGGACATCAAACCTGACCTCAGCGTCACGGCTGCAGTTTTCCACATTCAACAAGACACATTCGAAGCGCCGGATGATGGTGGCTTTAATCAAGTCCGGCTGGAGTCTGAAGTCTACGGTTTCGAGACTCAGATTCAGGGTAGCATCACCAAGCAATGGTTTCTCTCAGCCGGATACAGCTACCTGAATGGCGAGATAGAGAGTCAAGACTCAGCTGAGAATGGCAATCGTCCGCGCGAACTACCTGAGCATATGTTCTCAATGTGGAATCGTTACCAGATAACCCAAGAATTCGGAGTCGGGCTTGGCTTCATCTATCAGGGTGAAAGCTACGTCAACAACTCGAACACTGCCGAACTCCCTGACTATATACGCATTGATGCTGCCGCATATTATGAAATCTCTGAGAACCTCCGCGTGCAAGTTAACATCGAGAACCTTACCGATGAACTCTACTTCCCAAATGCACATAGCACGCATCAGGTAACGGTTGGCGCTCCCATCAACGCACGCTTCGCTATCAGCGGCAGATTCTAGAGGTCATCTCATAAATACCAAAGTCGATGGCAACCGCGATTTTGCGTCATCAGCAAGGCGCTTTCGAGGAGATTGGGCTGCAGCTCCTCTGCTCGAAAGCAACGCCGCTGAGGCGCATAAAGCGCGTTGTCCCAAAGGGATGCGGTCATCGAGAGTTATGAAATGGTCTCAAAAAGACTTTGGATGCTGGAATAGCATTTCCTGTCAGAATTTGTAAAAAGACCCCAGGGCACTTGCAAAATCTACGTTCCCATAATAAACGTCATATAATTCACGTATATTACTACGCATGAATGAACATGAATCATCTACACGCCGTCCAAAAAGACCAGGCTCTGTTTTCAGACTTGGCCTGGTGTTCATGCTGATGGGTACGCTCTCAGGGCTAGAAACTTTTTTTGAATTTTTTAATAATCCCGTTCCTTCAATCAATTTTTTGATGGCATTTGTCTTTTTTGGCATCGGATTGATGCGCGGCTACGAGCCCGCTCGGGTTTTTGCGGTCTACTGCGGGATGTTTGTGGCGATATTCTACACGCTTGCCATTGTCTTTCATCTCAATATGCAGCGCGACCTGAGCCTGCTTAATGACATCATTTTCTGGACGATTTCCTCTATTGCAATCACCTCCAGCATATGGTCCATAATTCTACTCAATACAGAGAAAGTCATCTCATATTTCAGATGGCAACGCGACAATATCGATTTAGATTTGTAAAGGTGCTTTATGGAAATATTCCAAACAATACTTACAAACCCCTTCTTCTGGGGCTTGGCGATTGGTCTTGTCTTGTGCATT
>CAYQCG010000326.1:0-3323 GCA_964415925.1 uncultured Puniceicoccaceae bacterium
CTTCTTGAGCAGTTCTCGATGTTCATGGGCGGTATAGTGCGATTTTCAGTAATATATTATGTTCTGATCTTAGATCCCAGTGCGGATTCAGACGTGGGGGAAGACAAACAACACGGGCCGTAGTCATAGGTTAGACCGAATTTCATCAAACAGTAAAGCTAGGAGCCGCCAATAAGGCAAATCAGATATGGAATTACCGCTCAGAAGGGCCTGTGGCTCCAGGGTTGTGGAAACCAACCGGCTGTGGTCGACTGGCTGCCCGTGATGCCTGAAAATCCAAACCTGAGCGAAGTTGGCGGAAGACTATTTCAGCAATCAGGATATTGATCACCCAAGAGAGACTCATGAGAAGATCTCTGGTCAAACCGAGAGGCTCGCTCTGAATGAGCGCCCAGTCAGTCAGGAGGAAGCCTTGGGTTCCAGCACAGCCTGCCCAAGCGCATATGCCCGAATCATCCATGCCTGATGCTCAGTGATGCGCTTCTTCAGAACAGCACGCAGGCCGCGCGCCTAGGCGTCCGCGCCGTACTTCCCAGCGAGCACCCGTTGTCCTCAGAGCAAGCGATTGCACTCACTGAAATCGCTGGAGAGGCATTTATAGGAGTATCGGATAAAGCTGTTCCCGGTCGGACACAATGGATAAGCGACATCTGCAAGAAATCTGGATTCAGCCCGCGATTTGTAGCCGAAACATCGAACGTTACAGAAACGTTTGCTCTGATTTCTGCTGAAGGTAGCATAACCCTGCTCCCAGATTATCTAGACGGAAAACCGCCACCCGGCGTGACCTTTGTGGACATCAAAGATCCGCATGCCAAATGGTCGCTAACTGTGCTACGGCAGCGAGGACGTGGTTCTCCCGCCGTAAAATTCCTCGTTGATACGATTGGCAAGAATGTCCGTGATTAAACGCGAGCGTCGTCCTCGCGCTTTGACAAATGACCAGCTACAAGGAGGCAACGCATGGATGAGAGCTGCGGTTCCGATCCATGTTTCCTTAGTCTGACGAGGCTTAGGCTATGTTGACTACTACCTTGCCCCGCGCGCGCTTCGTGGCCACATAATCAATGGCGTCCCAGATCGCATCGAAAGGATACTCGCGGTCGATCACCGGCTGGACCGTTCCCGAAGCTGCGAGGGCGGCAACCGCCTCAAGACGGGGCTTGTCCTTTTTTAAGTCGGCAATCAGCTCAATCTGATCGTCCTTCTTGGCGAGTGACATTGCCTTGATAAAGCACAAACTGTTCGCTGCGCTGGCAAGCACCAGTCGGCCACCCTCACTTACGAGCCTCTTCATTCGCTTTGCCGGGAGATTGCCGATTGTGTCGAAAACCAAATCAAAGCGTTCTTCAATCTGCAGTATATTGACGCTTTGATAATCGATCACCGTATCCGCTCCAATGCCTCGGACGAGTGCTTCGTTTCGAGAGCTGCAGACGGCAGTTACCTGAGAACCCAGCGCTTTCGCCATCTGCACGGCGAATGTCCCGATTCCGCCGGACGCCCCTTTGATCAAAACGCGGGCTCCTTCCACGGTGAGAGGATAGTCTTGGTTGCCTTCGTAGGCTGTCAGGGCAGCTACCCCAAGCGTTGCCGCCTGCTGGTGTGACAGCGACTCCGGCTTGTGGACCAGCGCGTCTTCAGGAATCGAGACATACTCCGCAAATGCACCCACTACCTCGGGCGCCATAATTCCCGAGACGACATCTCCCGGCTTAAAATCGGATACATCATCTGCAACGGAATCGACGATTCCGGAGAAATCCGCTCCGAGTCCGTTGATTTTGGGTTTACGCAATCCAAACGATAGGCGCACCAGAAAGGGGTCAGCTCTCATGAGTCTCCAGTCGAGCGGATTGACCGATGCGGCCTTGACCTTGATTAAAACCGTCCCCGCTTTGGCTTCAGGCATGGATCGATCTCTGATCGAAAGCACATCCGAGCTTCCATAATTGTTGAAGAAGACTGCTTTCATGGACCCTGTTTTGAGCTGTTTAGAGTAAAGGTTGTTATTCATACCTTATGTAAACTGCACCGTTCAGTTTACTCGTCAATATAAATTTGCACTACACGGTATAGTTTATTTTATTTTGAGGATGAAAACAGAGCAAGAAGCCAACAAATTGAGGAAAGCAGAAAAACGCAGAGAAATTATCGAGGGAGCCATTCAGGCTTTTCAACAAGAGGGTTTTGAACGCGCATCAATGGATCTTGTGGCAGAACTAGCAGGCGCTTCAAAACGAACTGTCTACAACCACTTCGAAAGCAAAAAAGACCTACTCTGGGCAGTCATCGGAGAGCTGATGGCAGGCCAGAGCCAGATGAAACAGATTCCCTACTCTCCCGAGGAATCGCTGGAATCTCAGCTGGGTCGCTTTGTCGATGCACAAATGTATTTTGTAACCGACCCAGAACGGCTCTCGATTGTTCGCTTACTTACCTCGATATTTGTCCAAAACGAAGCGCTTCGTAAAGAAGCCAGTCAAGGAAGCCACTGTCCGCCTGATCCCTTGATCTCTTGGCTCAAAGCTGCTATCAAAGATAAACGTATCAAAGCAGAAAACCCCGAACTGGCCGTAAAACTGTTCCGTGGTTTGGTGGAAGGCACGATCAACTTTCCAGCACTATACGAACCGCAGAAAACAACGGTCGAACTCCAGCCCTTGAAAGAGGAGATCGTTGCGATCTTCCTGAGCCGATACGGCAAGCAATAAGGGCAGAGGCCGCTTCGCGGCCGCGTAGTTAACCCATTTTCAGCGTTTCGGTTCCCAGTTGAGGGAAGTCTCAATACGCCTTGAGCAACAGTTTCTGATTTAGAACATCCTCGATGTAGCGCTCGACATATTCGGGCAGGCCCTTCGCTTGGGCAATTTGCTCGAAACGCTTCGTAAGTGCGCCGTCATCATCGCCTGTGAGATGGACAATGCGCCAAGTATTGAGCGGCGTTTCCTCGCTGCCACTCACACCATGCTCGACATGGAAAAGCGGTTGTTCGGGTGAGGCCGTGATCGTGCGACCGGAATCATCCTCGACTTCGGGCAAACCGATGAAGGTGACTTTTTGTTCCCTGTGGTTCAAGTAGCAGGCCTCGATCACGGTGCCGTAGGAATCGTGCTGAAGCCACTGCCGCTGCTCGGAAACCCGGATAAATGCTTCATCGCCATTGGGATGATCATGCCGGTCCCAGCTGCGGGCAGTGCCTCGGCGTATGACCTTCGTGATGAAAAGATCCGGGCGGGCAGCCTTGCGCACCTCCATGTCCCAAAGCTGGGCCCGGGTCAGTAAAAGTCCTGCTGCATTACGGTAATCCTCGGCGAGGACTC
>CAYQCG010000327.1:0-3313 GCA_964415925.1 uncultured Puniceicoccaceae bacterium
GGACACAATGCGCCTGAGCCTGAAGGATCGGCATGTGCTGCTGGTCGATGACATTCTGGATACGGGCCACACCTTCGAGACGGTGGTGAAAATCATCAAGCGGACCCGCCCGGCGAGCCTGCGTTTGTGCACACTGGTGGAGAAAGTAGGCCGGCGCGAAATCGAACTGGAACCGGATTTTGTGGGTTTTCCGATACCGGATATATTCGTGGTAGGCTACGGACTGGATTTTGCGGAACGCTACCGCAACCTGCCCTGCATCGGTGTGCTCAAGGCAGAGTGCCAGAATCCGCCGGAGTGGTCTTAACGGCGGCGGCAATCGCCAGAGCCCAGCCGGCCACAAGGCTGAGTCCACCGATTGGCGTTACCGGGCCGAAGATATCCGGCCCACCGACCGAGAGAATATAAAGGGAGCCGCTGAAGAGGATGATCCCAGCGACAATGAAGAGGGACACCCAACGGAGTAAACCCAGTTGGGGCCGGAGCAGGGACCAGATTCCGAATGCCAGCAGAGCGACACCATTCCAGCTCTGGTAGAGCACCGCGATGCGCCAGGCCTCGGTGCGGCCGGTTTCTTCGAGGACACCCCTCAAGGCGTGGGATCCGAAGGCGCCCATCACTACGGATAAGAGGCCAAAGACAGCCCCGGTAAGCAGCATCCAGCGCGCATTCATTCTTTCTCCACAACTACCATACGGTTTTCGATACTATTACCCCGGATCTCCGGTACATACATGGCCTGTCCGACGGCGGGCAGTGCATGCATCGTGCCCGGAGTCTCGGCACGGAGGCGGTAACGGACTTCCCATAAGCCCTGCGGCAGAGTTTCAACAAAGTAAGCGGTCAGGCGGTCGCGCAATTCCTCATGAAGCCAGCGCTGGCGGCCGGTGTAGCGCTTTTCGGGATCCTCAAGAGCGGGATTTTCCACTGCCTGAGCGGTTAACTCACGGGCATAAACGGGCTCGCCACTAAGCAAACGGACGGACTCGAAACCGGCGGGCTTGAAGTCTTCGAGGATGAGGTACTCGAGATTGTTGCTTCCGCTCATGGTAAGGACGACCTCCAGGCGCTCACCGCTGTGAACGATATCTCCGGGCTGCAAAAGATGCTTCTGCGTCACATAACCGCCGAGCAAGGTCTGCACTTCTCGCAAGACGTAGTATTTACGCTGCACTTCAAGTTCGCTGGCAACCGGCGGAATCGGCTCCTCCTTGTTAATATAACGAGCACTAACTGTGTAGTAGAGTGAACCCGAGTCACTTTTGCGCCTGATTTCGACGCGGTTTTCACCATCGTAGAGAATATCCGGCTCTGCGACGAGCGCACTGGGCGCGCGAAGAATATTGCCATGAGTGATTTGCTGCGAGGTCAAGAGGACGCCGTTGACCATGAGGCTGTAATCGACTTCGCTTTCAAACTCGCCGGTCGAGACGAGGAAATCGTTCAAGGCGAGGACGGCAATGGCTGACTCTCTGGTGCTGCGCCACTGAGCCGCACGGCGGTTTTTAACCAGCCAGTTCATGACGGGCTCAACCAGGTCGCTGGAAGGATCCACCGAAAGCAAAGCACTGAGGGCAAAAGCAGTGGTTTCCACTGAGTTATCCCACCAGGACCAGAATATGTCCTGTGGATTACCCCAATGGGCAGTACCCATTGAACCCGGAATGTCCGGATCGGGGGCAACGCGGCGCGCACTGTTTCGAAGATTTTCGGCCAGGATACGGGCATCGTCCTGTAGTCCGTAGTAATGGGCACTGAGGGTGAGGAGAGCGAGCCCGTAGGGATTGAGGGACTCACGATTGCGGATCAAGTTGGCCATGGCGCGGGCTTCATACCGGGTGAAGCGGTCAGTCCCGATTTCCAGCATCCCACTGAAAGCGAGGGCGTGCAGCATCCAAGCCTGGTTGCTGTAACTCCACTCTTCGTTGATCAAACTCCGTAGCAGGTAACGGCGGGCGCTACGCAGACGGTCGTTATCGACTTCGACGCCAGCTTTCTCTGCCAGTGAGAGGCTCCAGACCGCATAGGCGGTCATGTAAGGGTTGCTGTCACTTTGTTTCCACCAACCCCAACCACCGTCGGACTTCTGGGAATCGTAGAGCCGCTCGAGCCCCTCGTCGATGACCGGCTGAAGGTCTCCCCATTCGCCTTTACCGTCCGGGTGGGTCTTGTCGACATAAGCTTGCTCAATACCGCCGAAGAGCTTCCGGTCGATATCCTGAGGTTCGAAGCCGAGGTTTCGGAGGGTGTGCTGGACGGTAACAGCGGGAACGAACCGGCTGAGCGTCTGCTCGGTGCAACCATAGGGATAATCGATCAGGTAAGGGAGCGCATCAAGCATGACGATGGCAATACTGGGGGTAACATGGACCGTGAATTCGGTGGTTTCCCGAACACGGTCCTGCGGCAAGTCCAGTTTCAACTCGAGCGTTTCCGTGCGAGCCTTTCCAGTCAAAGTCTGCAACTGTTCCAAACCGTGCTGGTAAACCGGATACATATTCTCCATGGCATCGGAAAAATCACCGGACAATCCGGCCAACCTGATCGAAACTTCTTTAGTTTCCGCTACAGCCCGCACCTTCCAATCCACGCGCACGCTGTCTTTTGCCGGGATGACCAGGCCTGCAGGCCTTCCATCCTTGACAGAACCCTCCTTGTCGACCCATCCGAGCAACTCGAGGGCATCACCTGTCTCCAGATATGCATCCAGAGCCAGAGGACGGCGAGTATTGTTGTTGTAGACGCCCGAAACGGTCATAATATCACCGACCGTAAAGAAGCGCGGCGCCTGCAATCGTGCAATCAGAGGGAGGCGTGTTGCTGTATTGATTTCGCCACTACCAATTTCCGTGGCGGGTGTGATGACACGAGCCGTTCCTTTCCATCCGGTGAGGGAATCGGCAAACCCGAAATCCACTTCCACCTCCCCCTTCTCATCCGTAACAAGGTCCGGCTGCCAGAAGACGGTATTACGGAAATCGGTGCGGAGCTGGATGTCAGGGAATGCCGCCATCTGCTGCATACGCGTTTCCATTGCCACGGGCGCAGCTGCCAAATCGGCCACTTCCTCTGTCATACGGAATCCGTCCATAGTTCGAGCAGCGGTATACCCAACAGTCCCGGATTCATTTCCAGAGAAGGGACTCATTACCACGACATCACCTTGCTCTTTAGCGGTTTCCAGCGGCTTGTAGAAGGGCTTTTCATTGAATGTCGTGAAAGTCTGGATACGGTGGTATTTTTTCCCGCCAAAGAAAAATCCCTGTATATCGGGTGCCAGGTCGGGCGAGTAGTAGTAGACCGCCTCATCGAC
>CAYQCG010000328.1:0-3302 GCA_964415925.1 uncultured Puniceicoccaceae bacterium
GCTCTGCATCATCCGGTGCTACCTGACCGAGTGCCACCCCGAGCATGCAGCCGAGGCCTTGCTGCGATGCGTGGTGGCGTCCCAGCTTGATCAGTACCCGCTCGAGATTCTCCAGGGGTGCGTTCCGCTCATCGAGCAGACCGCGACGGATCTTCTCGATCACGTCGCTGGTGTAGTCCTCGATCGCCCGGAGGTAGATGTCGCGTTTGCTGCCGTACGTGTCGTACAGGCTCCTACGGCGGATGCCCATCTCCGATTCGAGCTCACTCTTATATCCAATGATTTCATACATACTGACCGGTTGAGCCCGCCCTTTAACCTGTTGCTTGTCAAGGAGCCTGAAACAAATATCATCAGAATCACTTATAACCGCTTTGTAAGTGTCCTCGGCGCACATGGAATAGACACCGGCTGACTTGGCACCACTCTCGCATCTCGCTGCCAGATTAACGGTATCGCCCATCATGGTGTAATTGAAACGGGCCGATGAGCCCATATTCCCAATAATCGTCGGGCCTGTGTTCAAACCGATGCGGGTACGCATGTTATGCACTCTCCTGGTCCATTTATCGCCTTCAGAGACCCATTTCTCGCGTAACTCCGCCTGTTTCCGCTGCATCGCAATGGTTGCACAGCAGGCATGGTAGGCAGGCATTTCAATGCGGACGGGAGCACCGAACATAGCCACAATGGCATCACCGATATATTTGTCTAACGTACCTTTCTGCTCATAGAGCGTAAGCGTCATTGCATCGAGATACTCATTCATCAGTTCTACCAGCATGTCAGGCGGCAATTCTTCTGAAAATGCGGAGAAACTCTGCACGTCACTGAAGAAGGCAGTTATTTCCTCCTCTTCCCCACCTAGTCGAGGCTCCTCACCACTTTCCACCATCTGCTCCACCAGTATTGGCGGTACATAGGTGCCAAACATACCTTTTATTCGGCCTTTCTGACGTTCCTCGCGTAATAGTTGAACGATCAGGCCGATCAGAGCAGTTGATATTGCCGAACCGGTTGGCGCGATGAGAGGTAATACAACATGGCCCGTCTTGAAGGCATAAAAAACCGCCATCACATAGAGACCCAACAGAGCTAGACTGACGGTTTTGAACACCCTGCTGTGTTTGCCGCCCCAGAGAGCAAATACCGTCACCAGGAAGGTTAAGAGTATTGTTGCCACGTAGGTAGTCCAACCGGGAAGACGCGTAATGTATAACTCACTGGCAATGGTTTTCAGGATATTGCCATGAGCTGCAACCTTGGGTTGGGGCGTTGAATCAAAGGGTGTCGGAGCAAGGTCCTGGAGGAGACGGTCTGTGGGTCCGCAAAGGATGTAGGTATCCTTGAATCGCTTAAACCAGTTGACGATAGCGACCCGGTAAGTCTCAGGTGTATTCTCATGTAAATACAGGTCATAAAGTCGAATCACCCATGCCATGCTGGTCTTGGGATTATAAACATCGACAGGTAATTCACCGAGACGCTTCATTACCTGCTGAAATTTGAAATCCGTCTGGTCTTCGGCTGTGTCCTGTTGATTTATCTGGTTGCTGAAGACTTCTTCAATCACGCGGTTAAGCGCTTCACTGGAATAAGGATCACGATAGCTGTAGATACTACTCCATGCCGAAAACCAGTTAATCTCCAGGACTTGCTCTTTAGTTAACGGTATGTTGTAGAGTCGCTCTCCTTCAAGGCTCAGCAGTTCAATATTTTCAGGGCTGATTTTCACTGTATCAGCGTCAGTCGGCATACGCATTCCTGCTGTCAGCATCTCGATAGCGACGGTATAGAAGGTGTGGGGAATATATTTCAAAACCAGTCCTGAATCACCCCTCATGGAACCCTCGTTCAAAATCTGGATTCGAGTCCCATGATTATCGACGACCCATAACTTGAAATTCTTTGGATCTGATTGGTCGATTTCCGTTATTAAACCAGAATTGAGTTTACGCTCCCAATTATCCAAACCCCAAAGGTAAGCCAGAGCATGCTCCTGCCCGTGTGTAGTATCGTCGGAATTCTCGGGACTTAATCCAGTTTCAAAATACATCGGAACCCAGCGGTCAACAGGCCCACGGTTGCGGGCAATATCCATGTTAATGATGCCGAGACGTCCCCAGCCCATTTTTACGTCAGGGGGCTGAAAATAAGTGGGGTTGTAAATCGGGAATACGGGCGTTTCCGGAAAAGGGTTGGTTTTCGGGTCATAGGGACGAGGCTGTTCGGTTTCATCGAAAGGATACTTTAAGGGAAGGTAACTACGGCTCTCGGCATAGGGAAGTTGCACCCCCGAATAGGATGCGGCCAAGACCAGACGCTGGCCATAGCGCCTCACTACTTGCGCCATGCTGGCGTCATCCTTCACGCGGATTTCATTTGTGATGAGAGAGCTCTTTGCCATTGGAGACATGACAAAGTCAAAGAAAACGACCTGTGCATTTCCCAATTCAAATAAGGCTTCTGCCGTTCTGGCATAGAGTTCCCTCGGGAAGGGTGTCTCTCCAAACTCCTGTGTTGTCAGTTCATCCCGATTGACGTAGTGGAGCTTTAAAGGAGATTCCAGAGGGCCTCTGAGCTGGAACCGCCAATCCATGGCCATATTCTGCAAGCCCACCATGAACCCAAACTCGGAAAGCAATAGCCAAACCACCGGTATGGGAGAGCAGACCAGGAGAAGACGGAGAACATCTTTTAAATGACGATTCACAATCCCTTGGGACAGGAGTCTAAATATGTCCCTGCTGAGATGTCGAGTCGGCAGAGAGCTGTCTTTATTATTCGGCTGAATATAGAGGCTTCAGATAGCCCTGCTTCAACAATAGGTTCTTTGTCCGTCTCAATTCATCACTACCCGAACGCTGTTTCTCGGCCATCATCAAGAGATCACGGTTTTCCCTGTTCAGTGACTTGTTTTCGACACTGTAGAACGAACGGATACCATCCGGTGTTGTTTCGGCCTTGGCTATCAATTGCGAGCCTTCGGAAACCGTATTCCGGGCATACATCTCTGCAGCACGATTGTGCAGGGCAACATCAGCAATTCCTTGATTGATGGCTACTGTCCACGACCAGATTCCATCAGGATATTCGCGAATATGGGTGTAAAGCTCGACGAAGTGGATCTCCAGCGATCCTAAAGGCGTGTCGATGTAAAATCTTGATTGGGGTGCCAGGCGATCGATCTTGGCAGCGACTGCACCATCGTGAAGATAAAGACGGGTCGATGAGGTGCCGATTTCTACTGTTTCGTCGGGCACAACAATCGGTTCCAGCGAATGATAGAACTCATTAACGGC
>CAYQCG010000329.1:0-3299 GCA_964415925.1 uncultured Puniceicoccaceae bacterium
CGGCAAAAAGCGCCATTCGCTAAATACCGTATTTGGCACCATGGTATTTTAGGCCATAAAGATAACGTTTAACGTCGGAATAATTGCCCAGAATAGACATCGAGACGGAGGATCAGCTACTAGCCGTGATTAGAGACTTTCAGCTAATTCGGAATGGGCATGTTCCAAGTGCCCGTTGACTGTGGACTCATCATCCTTTTGAGGCGCCCGGTAAAAGGCTCTCAAAAATGTGGCGATACGTGAACGCATCTCTGGTCTGGGGACGATCTGGTCAATCAGGCCACGAGCCAGAAGGAACTCGGCAGATTGGAAACCTTCGGGCAATTCCTGTTTGGTACCTTCCTTGATGACACGTGGACCAGCGATGCCATTGAGTGCCCCCGGTTCAGGGAGAATGAGGTCACCCAAGGTTGCAAAACTGGCAGAGACACCACCGGTCGTTGGATTTGTCAGTATGGAGATAAAAGGCAATCCGGCATCATCCAGTCTGGCCAAGGCTGCACTGGTTTTGGCCATCTGCATCAAGCTGAAAATCCCCTCCTGCATACGGGCACCACCGGAAGCGGCGACAATAATCATGGGAACTTGCTCATTAATGGCTCGTTCAATGGCCCGGGTGATTTTTTCACCCACGACAGATCCCATTCCACCACCGCCAAAGCGAAAATCCATCACGGCCAGAGATACCGGAATACTCTCAATCTTTCCCAGACCGCAGACAACGGCATCGTTTAACCCAGTCTTTTTAAGATACTTTTGCAAACGGTCCTTGTAAGCCTGCAAATCACTGAATTTGAGTATATCGACAGACTGCAGACCTGCATCAAATTCCCCGAAAGAGCCCTTATCGACGAGGGAATCAATCCGCCTCGGCGCATTCAGCGCAAAGTGGAATCCGCTCTTGGGTACGACCATGAGGTTGTTTTCCAGCTCTTTGGTGTATACCAATTCACCTGTGAGCGGACAACGCGTGTAAAGATCCTTCGGAATGTCCTTTTTCCGCGGAGGCGTTACCGTGGAATACTTAGGCTTGGAGAAAAATGGCATAATGAATTTGGCGACAAGTCCTTACGCTCTATCTGTGCAACTGCCACCAATAGAACATGCCAACGTAAATGAGAGGGTCTGTCAAGCCAGCCCGGACTAGCCATGAGCAAGGGTCAGAACCTTGATTTTTCGCGCATCTGCCTGTGACAGGGCTCTGGCCGCAGCGTTAAGTGTTGCCCCTGTTGTAAATACATCATCGACAAGAACATAGGTGCTACTTGAGTCGACTTTCACACCTTTCTTCAGGGTAAATGCTTTGGCTACATTTCGTTCACGCTGTTCACGATTAAGCCGCGTTTGCTTTGCGGTATTACGAGTTCGTTCGAGAAGATGCTGAACGGGGCAGTCCGTTAAGTCTGAAACCCTGCAAGCAAGAAGTTCACTCTGGTTAAAGCCCCGTTGTCTTTGACGTCTTTTATGCAATGGTATCGGAACCAAAGTAGTATCACTTAGCCATTCATCCATTTGTTCAATGGAAGCAATAATTCTGCTGATATCCTGAATAACGAATTTTGCGGACTGATATTTCAGTGCGTGCACAAGGCTTCTTGCCGGTCCCTTGTGCAGCAATAAAGTTCTACCCTCGTTAAAGACCGGGTCCAATTCAATGCAGTGAGGACAACTATGTTCAATTGCGATAGCACCAAAGAATGGGTATCCGCAGGTTTTGCATGCAGGCGGCTGGACAACTTCCAGATAATCGGCACACGAAGCGCAGATCCAATCATATTCAGAATTAACAATTGGGAGGCCACAATGCACACAGCCTTTAGGATACACAATATCGAGAAGCGCAGACCATCCTTGTTTAAGTCGTGATTCAAGTGCTACGGACATAACGTTTGTATTCCATAAATGTGAGGACAAGCAATATCAACAATGGCACAAGGCCGTCTGTCATACCCTCACCTCCGAAGAAGAAACGTAACGGGTCGTTAGTTGCCGGAACGGCAAGCTTGTGATAGCTGAGCATCACAAAAACCAGTCCTGCATGCAGGCCAATGCAGCCCATCAAACTTTTCGTCCTAAGCGCGATCAGGCCCAGGTAAAACCCCAATACAATCAGGGTTATAAATCTTAACGCTTCGAAATCAGCGGCAATCCCGAGCAAAGTCCATAAGGCAACGTAGAATCCACTATGCCAGTGCACTATCCCATCGGTTGCATTCCAAACTTCATCCGGCATCTTGAAATGAGTGTAAGCAAAGAACGAAGCCATGACCCATAGAGCCCATAAAGGCTTCATGGCTGTGTAGAAGATACGGAAAATCAATCCTCGAAAGACAATTTCCTCGAGGAAGCCAATGGCTAGAGCGCCGACAATCGCCGTTGCAAAGGCCTCAATCCACCGACTCTCCCTGGCCATGCCATCCGGATCAACCTGCGTGAACAGAATCTGTAGTCCCGAAGCGAATACAAGGACAACAGCACCATAGAGAAAGAAACACCCCAGGTATTTGATGCCTCTTTTATCGAAGTGGACTCCCAATACTTTCCACGAAAGCAGGCCGCATTTCTTCATTAACCAAGGGAGTCCGATAACCACTGGCACCCAACGGCACCGGTCAAAGATATCCTCGTAGGGCCTGCTGGCCAGCCATGCCAAAAAGCCTTCTTCAACACCCTTTCCCAGTGCCTGAAAACCCCAATAAACTGGAGGTGAAACAACCGCGGCAAAGAGCATTGCCCCGAAGTAGACCATCGCCAACAAGGCCACGCCGCGCCAAGCATACTCTCCGGTTCCAAGACCAAAGCTGACGAATTCAGGTTCGCGGAGCATCATGAGAACAGGATTAGTAATAAACCTTTTCCAAAGTCAATCCTTGTGCGGGAGCTGTTACAACGTGGCGTGTGCGTTTCTGTCCGCAAAGGATCTCTACAACTGCTGAAGGTTCAAGTTTACCAAACCCAACCTCCATGAGAGTTCCGGTCAAACTGCGGACCATTTTATACAAAAACCCGTCCGCTTCTGCAGCGATACGGATACGGTTTCCATTACGCTTAACTTCTAATCTTCGGAGTTCCTTGATTGGGTTGTCTTCGCTTCCATCGCCACGATCAGCAGCGAATGCTGTGAAGTCGTGCTTACCGACCAATAGCTTTGCGGTTTCCTGCATTCTGGTTGTATCCAGTTTCCTGTTCTCGAGGGAAAGGCAATAGCGAGAGTCAAACGGTAAGGCATATCCTTCGTAAATGTGATACAAGTAAAGTTTTCCCGAGGCAGAGTAGCGAGCATGAAAATCAGATGCGGT
>CAYQCG010000330.1:0-3291 GCA_964415925.1 uncultured Puniceicoccaceae bacterium
CGTCAGTCAAGGCACGGCTCAATGCGAGGGCGGGGAGTTTGTGATACTTATTAAAAACGTATGGTTCTTCAGAATCGATAGTCTCTGTATACTTTTTAAAAGCGACCGTCTTAATGGCACCACCCCAGCTACTGAAGGTTACGCGAATAAAATCATTCTCAAGGACGTAAGTGCTCTCGGCAGGACGATCCAGCGATTGATCGGAGGGTTCATCCAAAGTTGTTACCAATCCAGGCTGAACCTTGGGCGCTGGAGAAACAAATTCACCCTGCTCTTCAGCGGGGTCGAAACCATTATTTTCCCCAGTAGTTGCGGGAGCTTTCTGAGCCTGCCGAGCGGCTTCCTCAAGTGCCCGTTCGCGCTGCTCAGACTGATTGCGGGTCTCCATCACCATGAGCAGGATGGCCGCCACGATCATTAAACCGCCAATTAAAGTGTATTTTTTATCCATGTGCGTTCAGGGAACGATCATTGTGCTTTGGAAGAGGGACGGGATCGTAACCGTGACTTCCCCAGGGGTGACAACTTGCCAGCCTTCGCATACTTAGCCAGAGACCCCTAAGAAGGCCATGTGTTCGAAGGGCTTCTTTTGCATATTCTGAGCAGGTCGGGAAATGACGACAACCGCATCCAGTGATTCCAATCGCATGGAAGAAAGGTGACAGGCAAAGCTGATAGCCTTGCACCAGTAAAATCAGCGCCTGGCGTGGGAGTTGTGTCACAATTGATTTCATGAGGCAGCGCTGCGTGTCAGTTTAGAGACATTCTGGCAAAATCTCTCGACCATATCGGCAAATTCTATGGTGAGGATATTCTTGCGCGCAACCATGACAACGTCACAACGCTGCGGCAGGCAATCCTGATTTAATCGAAAGACTTCACGCATGCGCCGTTTAGCCCGGTTTCGCGAAACCGCATTACCCACCCGGCGGGAAGCAATCACCCCCAACCTGCGCAGGGGTATCCCATCACCGGACGGGAGGACACGAATTTGCAAGAGGAACGGACCGCATTCACGTCGTCCGCCGTGGGCCCGCACATCCTGAAACTCGCTGGTGCGACGCAAACGCTGCCGGCCCGTAAAACGCATTTGCAGCGGCCTTAAAGGGCGAGGCGCTTACGACCACGGGCACGACGGGCAGCCAGGACCTTACGTCCACCCTTAGTGGCACGGCGTGCGCGGTAACCGCACTTACGTACGCGCTTGATTTTAGAGGGTTTAAAAGTCGGTTTCATCTTGATGCAGAATTAAAAGGAAACCCCGCAGAGAAGACGCTTCGCAGGGGGATGTCAAGGCTGGGAAAATGCCGGTAGTGGCCGTAGACAGCAATGCATCTTCGACGATCCCACTAGATTTTAGCTATCCTCCTGTAATCACTTTCAAGGCAGTACTGTAACGCTCACTCGTCCCATTGAGGACTTCCTGTGGCAATTCAGGGCCTGGAGGTGTCTTGTCCCAGTCCAGAGTGCTGAGGTAATCACGGACAAACTGCTTGTCGAAGCTGGGGGGGCTTTTGCCGGGCTCGTATTGATCGGCAGGCCAGAAGCGGGAGCTGTCAGGCGTCAAAGCTTCGTCGATGAGATAAAGTTTACCATCGGCATCCTTCCCGAACTCGAATTTGGTGTCAGCCAGAATAATACCCCTTTGACGGGCATGATCGTGGCCCATTTTATAGAGTTTGAGGCTATTCTGCACGACCTGATGATAAGTATCACTACCGAGAATCTCCTCGCATTGCTGAAGTGTGATCGCTTCGTCGTGCCCTGTTTGAGCCTTGGTGGTGGGTGTAAAGAGCGCTTCTGGAAGTTGATCGCTTTGACGTAGCCCTTCGGGCACAGTCTGTCCGAAGAGCTTGCCGGTATCCCTGTAGTCATTCCAGCCCGAACCGGACAAGTACCCGCGGATGATCGCCTCGACGGGCAAGGGCTGGAGCTTTTGCACCAGCATACTTCGTGGAATCAAGTGCTGATGGTCCTTCAAAAGCTCCTTCAGGGCGTTTCCATGATCGGGAGCGAGGTGGTTGGGTAGCCAGTCCTTACATTGATCGAACCAGAAGAGGCTGATCTGGGTCAGAACGCTACCTTTGCCGGGTATGCCGTTGGGCATGACGACATCATAAGCGCTGATGCGGTCGGATGCGACCATGAGGTAATACTCGCCCGAATCGAATATCTCGCGGACCTTGCCGGTGGCGATACGCGGGAATGGAAGGCCTTCGACGGTCATGAGGGCTTCTGCGGGAAGTGTCACTTCGTAGGGGTTGCTGCTCATCATGGAATAAGATGCTGGTAGAGAGCTCCGAAAAATCAACCCTGCATCGACATCCTTTGGAAAATACCGGAAAAATTCCTTGCACCAGAGCAAAAGCGGCCTAGTTTACCTGATTCTTTTAAGCGTCCCGTTCGTCTAGCCAGGTCTAGGACACAGGGTTTTCATCCCTGCAACAGGGGTTCGAATCCCCTACGGGATGCCAATTTGGCTCTGCTGCGGTTTAATCAAGCCAATGGCGGAGTGCATAAACGTTGGTGATGGACGCGACAAAGTTTGGCACCTTCCGGTAGTCCCCATTGATGCACTCGGCGACATCGTTTTCCCTAAAGTCCGCTATAGTATCGACAACCATACTCCGTGCCATTTCGGGATTATAGCGATGGACGACCGGAACAATCCAGGCCAGCGGGGTTGCCCAGTAGGCCCCGTTTTGGTAGGTTCCCGGCTCAATATTGAGGGAAGGGAAGAATTGCTCCCATGTTTCCTCTGCAGGGAGATGCCTTACCTGCCCACGTTGAACCAAGCCTTCCCGATTTTCTAAAAAGTAACTGACGATAGCCTTGGCCTGCACCTCTGTAGTGATTCCGGCATACACGGCAAAGAGGCTGCCCCAGATGTCTATCTGCCGACAATCGATGTCAGCGGCGTAGAACATACCCACATCGTCATTCCACAATACATTAATACTCTTGCGGATCAGTTCGGCTCGCTCCAGAAAGGTATTTCGATGGGGTGACCCGATGATAGCCGCCACTTCTGCCATCGCTTCACAGGCCTGAAAATAGATGAGTGAGGTAAACAAGAGATGTCCGGTTTTCCTGACGACATCGGTAAAGCCATAAACACACTGGGGATTCTCCGGATCGTTATAGACCAATCCGTTGGGGGCACGGGCGGTAAAGTCGAGGCCCTTCATGAGCCTGGACTCGATTTCCCTGTAATAATCAAAATCACGGGTTCTTTTGGCGTATTCCGCAGCCAAAAGAGCTAGAAAGGGTCCATTGTCCAGGTCATGGTCG
>CAYQCG010000331.1:0-3285 GCA_964415925.1 uncultured Puniceicoccaceae bacterium
GCCATAACGCACTTCCCAATTACGCTTACAGAGCAGGCTCAAAAAGAGCTTATTTTTTAATAACTATATATTATATATTGTTAAAGCGTTATTACCTAACGTCTATGAAATGATGTTTATTATGGACTCTGTATGGCCCTCTAAATGTAAGTACGAACTGTCTTCAAGTGCCTTTGATTTGATTAGCGCCAGGGCCAGCCGTTTACCCCGGCAACTGACGCGTGTTCGTATCTGTCCCGCTTCGCGGCCCTTCGAAAATATCTTATCTGTTTGATCAACAATATCTTCTGTATACTCAACTTTGACCAGCTTACGTGCTGCACGGTCTTTGTGAAACATTCGGGCAACGACCTCTTGTCCCAGAAAACAACCTTTTGTGAAGGAAATTGCATTATTCTCCAAACCACCTTCCTGGGGGAAATCCGTCGGTCCGATATCTGCCGGGACTGCCGGGATAATACTTTGAATACGTTCAGTTTCCGCATCTGCTTCGGTAGCAATGGATAGCTGAGCCTCCTTTGCCAGTTTGTACGCAAGTTCCTTGATAGCGGCGCTAGGTGCCACAATATCAAGGTTTGGTTCGCGACTGCGAAGTCCGTTTAACGTAATGGCCTCATCAGAGACCACGAATTTACATTTTTCGGGTATGGTATCGAATAGAGCCGCAAGCCCGTCACCCCACAGAGAAAGCATGGATCTCGATGCAGTCTGGTCATTCAGTACGACATCATCTGCGATAATAAAAGCATCCAGTTTTGAAATCAGCGAACTGGCAGGAGTAAAGTAGCTTAAAAGGGTGAAGTGCTGAGGAGAATGCTGAAGCACGAAACTATCCCCATGAACATGTCCCTGCCGATCCAGCCAGAGTCCATAAACGACTTTATTTTCTTCATGGGGAGTCAGATCATTACTGAATTGACTCTGCAAGAATGATCCAGTGTCGCCGCCGGTGACCTCTATCCATGCCGCCGGGCGAGTATTGTAAAGCTTCAGTTCAGACATAGCTCCAGTTTCCTGTTCCTTCTGCGCGGGTCAAGTGAGGCGGGAAATTTACTTGCCCCTGCTGCGCTCGAAGCCTAATTAGCCAGACCCTTATGCATCATACACAGGTCAGCGACATTAATGTGGTCGATACCTTCGTCCTGCCCGCGCCGGAGTATATTACACGCTCGATCGAACGCACAGCAGAACAAGCACACTTTGTTGCCAATGCACGCGAACAGTTACACCGCATAATCTTTGGGAACGATCCACGGTTCCTGATGATTCTGGGTCCTTGTTCCATTCATGATGTTCAGGCAGGCCGTGAATACGCAGAGCGAATAGCACGCCTGGCGGAGAAAGTAAAAGACGAGATCATGCTGGTCATGCGGGTTTATTTTGAGAAACCGAGGACAACGGTTGGCTGGAAGGGATTGATTATGGACCCGCATCTCGATGGTTCGGGAGATATCCCATACGGGCTTCAACTCGCCAGGCGCTTTCTGCGTGATGTGATTGATCTGGGCGTCCCCACCGCAACGGAGTTACTGGATCCGATTACCCCGCAATATATCGCTGACTTGATCTGCTGGTCTGCTATCGGAGCGCGCACCAGCGAATCTCAAACACACCGGCAAATGGCATCGGGTCTTTCCATGCCCCTGGGATTCAAGAATACAACCGCAGGCCATATAAAACCGGCAATCAATGCGATCAAGGCAGCCAGCCAGCCGCAGACCTTTCTTGGGATCAGCCATCAGGGGCTGGCTTCCGCAGTCACCACAAGAGGCAACCCCAATACGCATATCATATTGCGTGGAGGCGACGAAGGGCCCAACTACTGCGCCAGTGAAGTAGCCCGTACGGTCGAAATGCTGAAAAATGCAGGTCTACCTGAAGCAGTCCTGATCGACTGTTCTCATGCAAACAGTGAGAAGGAGCCTGAGCGTCAGCCTGAGGTTCTTGAAGCTATTCTGGAGCAAGCGGTGGACAACAAGAAGATAATCGGCGCGATGCTTGAAAGCAACTTGCAGGGAGGCAAGCAGATGTTCCCGCAACCGGCAGAAAAGCTTTTATATGGACAGAGCATCACAGATGGCTGTATCGACTGGGAAACCACTGAGCGTATTGTTATTGAGGCAGGCAGAAAACTGGAATCAAGAGTGCACGCCAAAAAGGTCTGAAAGATGACAGCTGAAGCTTGCCTGAAGGAATATATATTGTTTAGCGTTATGTATCTAACACTGAACATTACTTAAGAAAAACTAATACTATGAAGACACCTATTCGAGTCGCCATCACAGGTGCCGCTGGAAACATCGGATACGCCCTCGCCTTTAGAGTTGCCTCCGGTGCTCTCTTTGGGCCGGAACAGCCTGTGGCTCTAAACCTACTTGAAATCCCTCCTGCCCTTGATGCGCTGAAGGGCGTGGTGATGGAGCTGGAAGACTGCGAGTTCCCGAATCTGAAGTAAGAAGATGCCACAAGTCGTGCAAACGAAGGTTTCAGGGATGTGAACTGGGCCCTTCTGGTAGGCAGCAAACCGCGGGGTCCGGGAATGGAACGAGGCGACTTGCTGAAGGACAATGGAAAGATTTTTGTCGGCCAGGGTAAAGCCATCGAGGCAAACGCCGCCAAGGATGTGCAAATTCTGGTTGTGGGTAATCCCTGCAACACCAAAGCCAGGATTACCATGCAAAGCGCTCCCTCCATACCAAAAGACCGATGGTTTGCAATGACCAGACTGGATGAAAACAGGGCAAAAAGCCAGCTTGCCCAAAAAGCCGGAGTGGATGTCACCGCTCTGAGCAATATGACTATCTGGGGCAACCATTCGAGCACTCAATATCCCGATTTTTACAATGCACGGATCAACGGAAAACCGGCCTCCCAGGTAATCGGGGACGAATCTTGGCTGAAAGATACGTTCATACCCACAGTTGAGAAAAGAGGACCTGCAATTATACAGGCCCGAGGAGCCTCCAGTGCCGCCAGTGCAGCAAACGCTGTTATAGATACCGTCGTCAGCCTCACCACACCAACCCCTGACGGAGATTGGCACAGTGTCGCCGTGTGTTCTGATGGAAGTTACGACACACCCGAAGGCTTAATCATTTCCTACCCTGTCCGGAGTGATGGCACAAATTGGGAAATCGTTCAAGGCGTGGAACTTAATGAGTTCAGCAGGGAGAAGTTCATGGCTTCTGTAGCCGAATTGCAAGAGGAGGCGGATACTGTAAAAAGCCTACTGGGTTAATTTTTTTCTCGATATATGCTCCCGTTTCATTGTAAACATAAGTAGTT
>CAYQCG010000332.1:0-3273 GCA_964415925.1 uncultured Puniceicoccaceae bacterium
CTAATCTTACTGGCACACAGCAGTTATTAAGAAATCGACTATCAGGAGGGAGACTTTATACTGAAAGTTGGCTTTTCAGTTTAAATTTAAACAAAAATTGTTAAAGAATTCTTAACTTTAACGGTGTTTGAGCATGGGCAGTAATTGTCCTGCCAAATTTGTCTTGGTAAGCCAACTGAAAGAGCCCTTACGTGCCATCGTCTGGTCTTCAGCACCATTAATTGAGTCACCGGCAAGAACTACAATACGGGTGTTTCTTTTTTGAGGGAAGAGGCCGCCGTTTCGAATGCGATTGACGAGCGCCATCAGATCGAGGTGCTGCATCTGCTTGTCGATAATGACAACATCGAAAATCCGCGTGTTGAGTGCCCGCATCATCGTTTCAATGGTGCGAACTGACTCAACCGAATGTCCGCTTTGTTCAATCCGCTGAGATAATTCAAGATGGGTTTCAACTTCCTCACTGGCCAACAACACATTGAAACCGCTTCTTTCTATTTGAGCAGAACTTTTTCCCGTCAGGTCGATCACGACATTCTCACCGGAAGACTTCTCCCCTGCGGCCTGACGTTTGAGCGGTAGAATAAAGGTGAAAGTGCTCCCCTTGCCCTCAATGCTTTCAGCTTTAAGGCGTCCGCGCAGGTTCCGGCAAATGGACCGGGCAATAGTCAAACCAAGCCCAACACCTCCATACTTACGGGAATAAGCAGAATCGACCTGAAAGAAAGGTGTAAATACCTGATCGAGCTTATCCTGCGAGATACCTAAACCGGTATCCTTGATAGAGAATTGAATCGTTGCGTGTTCAAACTTTTCATTATCCTTCTTTTGCCTGGCTTCACCCAGCATGGAGATGAAGACTTCAACGCTACCCCGCTTGGTAAATTTCACAGCATTGGAAAAAAGGTTGCGCAGGACGCTTTCAATTTGGGCGTGATCACCATACCACTTATCCGAAACATCATCATGTATATGAAGCTTAAATCCGAGGTGTTTCTCCTCAAAGAATGACTGTTGTTCTTCCTTGAGTCGTCCAATCATGTCCCTGAGGCTGAATTCATCTTCTCGATAGGAAATATTACCGGCTTCATGTTCAGCGTATTCGAGAATGTGCTCAATCAATTCGAGGAGATTCGTAGCGCTGCTAACGATCGTAGCAAGAAGCTCTTTTTGACCATCATCAACACTATCCTCGAGCAGAAGGTTCCCCAGACCCAGTATTGCATTCATGGGAGTACGCAGTTCGTGACTCATGACCGCAAGGAATGCTGTCTTGGCACGATCTGCCTGTTCTGCTTCTTCGGTCTTGCCGGCGAGTTTTTGAAGCGTATCGGTAAGCAGCTTATTCAGCTTGGCGGATTCACCTTGTGCCTGCCTGAGCTTTTCCTCCGTTATCGCGTGCTGGCTGATATCCTGTATGGAAATTAACTGATAGCCATCAGCCAGGTCCGAACAGTGTTCTGTAATGTCACGGATTTCAACAATACGCCGGATACCTTTCTTATCTCGGTAGGCTTTTTCCTCGCGCAACTTATCGATGAAAGCCTGAAGCTTACGTGCCTCAGAATCCTCCAGTTCGCAATGACAATTCTCGCCACTCAGGCATGAAAGAGGTGTCGTGTCGGAGATGGCAGACAGTTGGCTGAAAGATTCGCGTGCCTGTTTATTGGCCAATATAACCTGACCAAAAGAATCAAGAAGAAGAACCCACTGGGGAATGGCATCAAAAATTGAATTAAGCAACTGAGTCTTCTTAAGGGGTGTTTCTTTAAGTATAGAAGGCCGCGAAATATCCCGGAGCGTACCCAAAATCTGTCTGACATTGCCATCCTCATCACGATTCAGGACAGATTCACGCCGATGAAGTCTTAATCGTTGGTTCTTTTGTTTTACAGTGAAATAAAGCTCAGCATTGTCGGAGCCGTTTGTCTCGAGAAGACTGTCGCGATTTTGAAAAACGCGGTCGCGGTCTTCCTGGCTGACGTTTCGCAAAATCCATGACCTTGAATTGGACAGCAGGGCGTCAGTGGCATCGCCCAGTAAATCGCGGCAGTCCTGGGTTGCGTAGATTACCTTTTCCTCAGTGTGGTCGTAGATATAAACCATAAGACCACCCACCTGGGTTGTATCCAATCCGTTCCCGGGAATATCCGGTTTACAGCTGACATTTTGACTGGCTTGTAATCTGGAAATCAACGAGGAAAAATCCTGCACTTCTTGTGAAGAGCCATTACCGTTGGTATTTTCGTTGGCCATAACCGTTGATTTCAAAACTACTTCGCAATCACGAATCCGCCCGCATAATCGATTGATTCACCCAGTAAACAGCACATGGCAATATCGAATAGGCATATCACTTCTTCGAAGCAAGATTTTTTTACAATTATTTTTACTTCTCTTTGCAAAGATTCCTTACCTAAGTCGGATTTTGGGGTATGAACTTTAGTATTAGTGATATGATCGGCTATGTATAGCATATTAGAGAAGTGTTTGTTGCATTACTGAGATTCACATAGCGGATGCTTTGAATGTGAGTAAGTATAGAAATGGCTGTCAATTAGTCGGATGAAATCGAATGAATATATGGGTCAGAGTAAGGAAACAATTTATATCGGTTTTGAGTTATAAGATGATATTTTCCAGGTCAAAATCATGTTGTTTAGTCGACTGTTTCATCATATCAGAGAGTGAGTACTGTATAAATGAGTCATATTAGTACGTTATAGGGAAAGTGGACTGGAGAGTAGATTATAATACAATTTCCTAGCGCTTCGTACCTAGATAATGTAAAAAAACATGGGTTGAACACAACATAGTGTGTTTGCCATATGAATTATCGGTAATTTACGCCTGAAATTTAGCTTTTTCTCTGCGCCTTGGCCCAGGAATCCCTGAGAGTCACCGTACGGTTTAAGACGAGTTTAGCGTGTGTGCTCTCCTTATCGACACAGAAGTATCCATTGCGCTCGAACTGGACGATGTCTCCAACCTTTGCATCAGAAAGTGACGGTTCGACAAGGGCCTCAATAATTTTGAGGGATTCGGCGTTAAGGTTGTCTGTAAAATCACCGCCATCCGCGACCTTGGCAGGGTTTTCAACGTAGAAGAGCCTGTCATAGAGGCGGACCTCGACATTCAGGGCACGTGCAGCACTGACCCAGTGGAGGGTCCCCTTGACCTTTCTGCCGTCGGGGGAATCGCCTCCACGAGTATCCGGATCGTAGATACAGATGAGTTCTGTCACTTCACCGGCTTCATTTTTAACAAAATCCT
>CAYQCG010000333.1:0-3273 GCA_964415925.1 uncultured Puniceicoccaceae bacterium
GTCCAGCATTCGAGGGACGATTGTGGGTGTGTTTGCCAAAAACGCTGTCGGCAATATGACCAGGAAAGCGAATACGCCGAGGGTCACCACCATGTCATGCATTTTCCGGTTGCTCCGCATGATAATCAGCCGGGTCACCACCTGTGGTTGAGTCACAGGGATCATGACAATGGCAAACATGGATCCTATCAGAAACTGGAAGGTCATCAGCCCCCTGGGACCGGGTGTTGATAACAACTCGGGACTCTCGGCCCTGACTTTCTCGAAGAGCCCCATTAATCCACCCGTGTCCTGCAGGCAGATCATGCCAATGATCCAGATAGCAATCAACAGGACGAAGGCCTGCAGAGCATCACTGTAGATAATCGCCCGTAAGCCACCCACCTCACTGTAGATCAGCATGATCATGACAATTGTCAGCGACCATCCCCATGATGGCAGGAAATCGGGGAAAATCGCGCTCAGGAAAATCGCCAGTCCCCGGATCTGGATCGACAGGTAAGGTATCAGGAATATGAATACGAAAAGGAAATAGAGCCAGCCTGCATAACGTGATTTGTAGCAGTCTGTCAACAGGTTGGACATTCCGGTGAACCCGCTTCTCAGACCGCGCCCGCGCAGCTTGTGCCCGAACCAGAGGATAAAGAAAAACATTGCCGCATCCGCCACCGCTAGGAATATCCACGCCCCCACTCCGTGGTTCCTGAAGAAATCCGGCATTCCCATCAGCGTAAAAGTACTGAATAACGTCGCCGCAAACGTCAGCATACCCAGCAGTGAGCCCAGGTTCGCACCGGCAAAAACGTAATCCTTTGCGTCCGTATTTTTGCGGAATGATCTTACTGAAAAGAAGACCAGGCACCCAATCCAGAAGATCCCGAAAGTTATGAGCCAGCCGATCATTACTGGTCTCCCTTGTAATCCGGATGTACCCGAGTCCCAATCCATACCAGTATAATAATACCTATGTATGTCAGTATTCCCGCCCACAGTGTTCTGGGCAATCCAAAGAGGTAAGGTTCGGGATTAGATGGTGATAATACGATCGGGGAATAAGAAAGGACGATAAGAATGATTGAACCGATCAGACAAATCTGCCAATAGCGTATATGTGACATACTGTATGGGGTGCTGTTTTAAAAGTTTAACAAGTTGTGACGTTTGTGTACAAAGATTATTTTTCTTGCAAGATAAATTTTAAATATATTCTTACTACAAAAGATGAACCACGTCCGTGATATGCCTTCGCTCAATTTTGCAGTCATTCGTGACCTACGCAAGGCTAGAGAAATGACGCTGGAACAAGTCTCCGAGAAAAGTGGTGTCTCCATCGCGGTCCTGTCACGACTTGAACGCAATCAGCATGTCTGTGAAATCGACACTCTATATCGCCTGGCCAGGATCTTTGGCCTCTCCGCCAGCGATCTGCTCAGTCTTTCGGAGTCAACTTCGGCCCACCGTAAAAATACGGAAAATTACAAATCAGGTGATTTTCTCTTTGAGAGAATTCAATATGAAGGTATCGAGTGCTTCTTTGTCAGGGCTGAGAAAGATGCTGAACTCACCCGCCCTGAAGCACATGGAGATGACTACGAAATCTGCTGGATGCGTAAGGGTTCAATCCGCTTGAAGCTTCCCAAGGAACAATACCTCCTGAAAACCGGTGACGTTCTTAAATTCGATGCTGTGCTGCCTCACACCTATGATGTTATCGAAGACACCGAAATGTTTATCGTCCACCTGAAAAAGAAACACAGGTTTTAAAATGATTGATTTATCCGGAAACACGCATCTTGAAGACTTCAAGGACCGTATCGAACAGTGCTTTACTCTCGCGAAAAACAAAATCCAGTCAATCGACGATTCCTATGACGACGCTCAAGGATCTCCGGTCTACACCGTCGGCGGTAAGTATACCACCCGTGGATGGACCGAATGGACCGAGGGTTTCCGTTACGGCATCTCGATCCTGCATTTCGATGCAACCGGTGATGAAGAGAGTCTGCATTCAGGTCGCACCAGGACCGTCGATAAGATGGCATCACACGTGAGTCATATCGGTGTCCACGACCATGGATTCAATAACCTTTCCACTTATGGAAACCTGCTGCGGCTGATGCGGGAGGAACGCATCACATTTAACGAGTGGGAAAAGAACTTCTATGAATTGGCTATCAAGATTTCAGGTGCGGTCCAGGCATCACGCTGGTCGGAGCGCAAGGGGGGCGGCTTTATCCACAGTTTCAATGGTCCCCATTCCCTTTTTGTCGATACTATCCGGTCCTGCCGTATTCTAATGTGTGCACACCGGTTGGGCCACCATTTGTCCGGTGAAGGTGATTGCGTCATCAGCCTCATGGAGCGTGCCCTTCAGCACATCGAGTCGACCGCCCTTTTCAATGTCTATTACGGTACAGGCCGTGACAGCTATGATGTTCCGGGCAGGACTGCCCATGAAGCCATTTTCAACATGAAAAGCGGTGAGTTCCGTTGCCCCAACGCACAACAGGGTTATACCGGTTTCACCACCTGGACGCGCGGGCAGTCATGGGCCATACTCGGCTTTGCCGAAGAACTGGAGTTTCTCGATACACTTGACGATGCGGAACTGGAACCACTCGGCGGCAAGGATAAATGGATGGCTTTGATGCTGCGGGCCGCAACCGCAACTGCGGATAATTTTATTGAGAACACCCCTGCAGACGGGATCAGTTACTGGGATCAGGGAGCTCCCAATTTACACAAACTGGGGAACTACCTGGACAGACCCGCCGATCCTTTCAACGAATTTGAACCGGTTGACAGCACGGCCTCCGCCATTACTGCCCAAGGCCTTTTCAGGCTGGCCCATTTCCTGAAATCGCAGGGCAAAGCAGATCAGGCGGTAAAATACGAAAAAGCTGGGCTGGTTACATCACGGACGCTCTTTTCGGACGCGTATCTTTCTACTTCTAGCGAACATCAGGGTCTTTTACTCCATAGCATTTATCATCGTCCCAATGGCTGGGATCACGTTCCTGATGGGCAATCTATTCCGTCTGGTGAGTCATCCATGTGGGGGGACTATCATCTGATGGAATTGGCCGTCTATCTGCAAAGATGGATGAATAAAGGCGAATACCTGACATTTTATATCGACAATGAATAACCTTTCCCGCTGTGCCATTCATACCATGACGAGAAAGCCATGGGACCTGTTGACCGGCTGTAGTAAATACGCTTCAGCCGGTATTAAAGGAATGGGATTATGGAGACTTTGGCTCGTGGGCTGGT
>CAYQCG010000334.1:0-3272 GCA_964415925.1 uncultured Puniceicoccaceae bacterium
CCATTGTCGATACCTGGTGGCAGACAGAGACCGGGGGAATCCTGATATCGCCAATAGCAGGCGTCGTGCCTAATAAACCGGCTTTTGCCACCTTACCGTTGCCGGGAATCCAGCCGGTAATTGTTGATAATCAGGGCAATGAGTTAAAAGGTAATGGAGTAGAAGGCAATCTATGCATTAAGTTTCCCTGGCCAAGCATGTTAAGGACAACTTATGGGGATCATGAACGCTGCAGGACTACTTATTTTACCTCATTTAAAAATCTTTATTTTACAGGTGATGGCGTAAAAAGGGATCATGATGGTTATTACCGGATTTTGGGTAGGGTTGATGATGTAATCAATGTTTCCGGACATAGAATGGGCACGGCAGAAGTGGAAAACGCCATCAATGAACATCCATTAGTGGTGGAATCAGCGGTGGTTGGATTTCCACATGATATTAAAGGACAGGGGATTTATGCTTATGTAATAGCTGATATGTCACATCGATCCGAAGCTAACCTTTCCTCAGAAATCATTGAAACCGTTAAAAAAATAATTGGGCCGATAGCCAAACCAGATGCAATTCAGTTTGTTCCCGGCTTACCAAAAACGCGCTCTGGTAAGATCATGAGAAGGATTCTAAGAAAAATTGCCTCCGGAGAAGTCTCCAACCTTGGAGATACTTCAACCTTACTAAACCCGGAGATTGTTGAACAATTAATAAATAAATCAAAAGACTAAAACATTTAGGTTTTATAGTGCTATGATCAAGGCATACGTATCGATAATATTTACTTGCGTCAGCTTGTCTATCGTGGCGCAGACTGACAGGATAATTACCACTAAGTATGATACGCTTTACGGAAGAGTAAGAATATCCCTGCCTGATGGGCCCGTTGATGAGGTGTCTATTAAATATAAAAAAGGTAAAAAGAATAAAAGAAAATTGTATAAAGCGAATGAAGTGTTAAGCATCATCCATGAAGGGGAGACCTTCAAAACAGTGCGACATGCAAGTGGCTATTATTTCATGAAACCTGTGATCGAAGGATATTTATCATACTATAAATATCGCCCGAGGGACCAGTCTTATTACTCCCAAGATTATCTGTACAAAAAGAATGGAGAAGGTTTAGATATATCTTTGATACTATTCAATAATCAGATAAGTAAGTTTTTATCTGATTGTAATGCCATAAAGGAAAATGCCAACAATAAGAAATACAATTTTAACGAATTACAGAAAATCGTGATTGATTACAATGATTGCAAGGGTAGTGGTATGGAAATAAAAGACGAGCTACTTTCCAGCAGGACACGAAAGAATGGTGAAGAATCGGCCCCGATGATTCAGGTTAGGCGATCGGTGCATGATATATTATCGGATATCAACAGGGAAGCAGGTAAGTTGGAAATAGAGAAGCTCGCTGACCTGCAGGAATTCGATATGGGTGTATCCCATCCGCAAGCAGTATTCGACTAGCAGCTGGGCGATTTCGCGGTAGCTCAACCACTGGTCCGGGTTTTCGGGGTTGCGTTGCCAACTGCCGAGGTGGACCTCGTAAATCGACATGGGGGCCGCGAGCCCATTGTGCTTTTCCCGCTCGGCGAGCCACGTCGTGTCCTGCCATTGGTAGGCGTCCAGGTCGGTCACAATGTTGGCGGTGCGAGGCGGGATCTCGGCGGCGAAACCGAACGGGTCGCACTTTTCGACGACCCGCCCGCCGGACTGCTTGACGGCAAACTTGTAGAGCACCCCCGTTTCGAGACCCGGAACAAAGAGTTCCCACACGCCACCGGGAATATGCTTTCGCATCTGGTGCGATTTTCCCGACCAGTGGTTGAAGTCGCCCACCACACTCACGCCTTCGGCATTCGGTGCCCAAACGGCGAAGTTCACCCCTTTGATGCCATCGATCGTCCGCATCTGGGCCCCGAGCCGGTGGTAGGAATCCCAATGGTTCCCTTCGCCCAACAGATGCAGGTCGTAGTCGGTCAGCAACGGATCGAAGGCATACGGGTCGTGCTTGGTGGTTTGCGTGCCCTCTTTGTCGGTGGTGCTAATCTGGTACTCGCCCCGTTTGAGGCCCGTGTTCGAGTCGTTGGTGGTCTTGCTCATGCCCCTATCTTCTACGGGACAAATGGCCTCGTACAGGCCCGCCGGGTGAATCCGCCGCATCGGCCGCCGCAAGTCATGAGCGTTGTCGATCAGCCACGCCTGCTGCGACTCGGGCAAAAACGCCCGCACCGCCAACGCGCGACGCCCTTCGGAAATGACTTCGTGCGGGCCCAGCAGTTCGAAGGGGTTTTCGTGCGTCCCACTCACCAGCGGGCCGATGGCATCGAGATTGACTTGCGTTCGCATGGCAGCTTCCTGAGGGGCAGTGGTCTCGTCTCGACCTGGTTGGGGAGTCGTCGCGGGGATGGGATGACTCTAGCCGGCGGCGGTTGCGGGGGAGTCGAGCAACGATTCGACCCCTCGGGCGAAGGCCCCCAGGCGACGCCGGGCCGTTGTGGCAAGGCCCGTCTCGCGCTTGGGGAGCACCATCACCGCAGCTTCGGCATACACCGGTTGGGGACTGGTCCGCTGTGAGGCATCATCGGTCGTGGCTTGGCCGGAAAGCCCGTTGCTGGCGGAATTTGCAAGTTGGTGGAATTGCAACGCGTGGTCGACCCGTTGCCACAGATCGGCATTGCGAATCGGCACCCGGCGGCCGAACCGTTCCCAATGCCAGCCTTGGCTTCGCCACTGCCGCAGCCCCCGTTCCAGTCCCCGACTCACATACGCGCTGCCGCAGATGTGCCTGACCCGTCCAGGCTGGTCCATCGCTTCGAGCCCCCGAACCAGGGCGAGCAGTTCGGCCCGTGATTTCGAGCAGTTGGGCTCCGTGTCCGAAGCCGACACCGAGGCGTCCGTCCCCATATCCAGCAGGAGAAACCTCCACATGCGGGCCCCGCCCGGCTGGCGGAGCGATTCGGTAAACAGCAGATATTCAGGAGGCGTCGCAGGCATTTTGGCAGAACCAGGGAGAGTTCGCGGGGTATGAGTTGCAGAGGGAGACGTATGCGCCCAAGTCCCTGGCGCGCCGAGACTGCCGGTGAGGGCGTCTGGCGATCGGCTGCAATCCATGCTGAGTGCAAGATACATCGTCACAGAATACCCAGACCCTCCATATTTACAGGTGCGAAAGCCGAAGATTTGGTCACGACGTCACGTCGGCCAACGCCGTGTGGCTGGGTCGGATGAGATTTCGCCGTATGAACGCGGCGATCCAATTGCTCGCAACC
>CAYQCG010000335.1:0-3254 GCA_964415925.1 uncultured Puniceicoccaceae bacterium
TATCACACAGGCAGGTGATCATTAGCTGGACCTTACGGCTGCTGACTTTGGGATGTATCATGCGGTGACTTTGCGGAAGCGTTCTGCGTCGGTAATCCAAACATCTGATTGGGTAGGTTCGTAAATCTTGGGAGGGAAGGAGCGCTTTATAACTTCACGGGCCTCAGTAAGATTCGAGATCTCTTCGGATGCGATCATTTGCACCGAGATATTGCCCAACGAAGTTGCCTCGATGGGACCTGCCAGCACAGGTACGCCAATGGCATCAGCCGTCATCTGGTTCAAAAAGTCATTGTGTGCACCACCTCCAACAATATGGACGGAGTCGATCGATTTATTGAGAATACCCTGCAGCTTCCGGAAAACGTAACGGTAATTCATCGCCAGACTATCATAGGCCACCCGCAGGACTTCACCCTGGTTTTCCGGGGCAGGGTGGTTATGCTTTCGGCAGTGTTCCGCGATTCGCGAGGGGATGTCCCCTGGAGCTGAAAGCTCTGGAGCATCCGGATCGATAAATGCTTTGCGTGCCTGTGCCTTACGGGCGAGTTCAACAATCGCCGCATAACTGTATTCCTCGCCATCCTTGGCCCAATGGCGGCGGCTTTCTTCAATGAGCCACATGCCACAAGTATTTTTCAGGAAGCGGATGCTCTTATTGTATCCAATCTCATTGGAAAAACCCGCCTCCAATGCTTCGAGCGTAGTATTCGGGGTATCCGTTTCTATTCCCAGAATGGACCACGTGCCAGAACTGAGAAAGGCGCTGTTTGGGGTCTTGAACGGGGTGGCGGCAACTGCGCAGGCGGTGTCATGGCCCGGTGCGGCAATGACATTGACCTTTGGCATGCCCAAATCTTCGGCCAGATGGGACTGCAAGTTCCCGAGGGGCGTGCCCGGTTCGGTGATCTCCCCAAAAAGACATCCGGGCAGTCCGATTTCTTCGATGAGGACTTCCGACCACTTTCCGGTATGCGGATTGAGAAGTTGTGAGGTGCTGGCAATCGTACGTTCCTGTATCATCCTACCGGTCAGCCAGTAGTTTATCAAATCCGGCAGGAAGAGCAGCTTTGAGGCAATATTGAATACGCTGCGATTGCATTTACGTGCGGAAGCGAGTTGATAGATCGTGTTGATAATGATGATCTGGATGCCTGTCTCGGCATAGATTTTTTCCCGGCCAATCTCGTCCGGAAGAGTGGCAACGATCTCTCTTGTTCGGGAATCACGGTATTGGATAGGATTGGAGAGCAGCTCTCCGGCGGAATCCAAAAGTCCGTAATCCACCCCCCAGGTATCAACGGCCAGGGAAGCGATCTGGTCTCCAAACATCTGGGCAGCTTTCCTGAGTCCATTAAGGATTTCAGTGTAAATCTGGAGAATATCCCAATAATGATAAGGTATCACATATGCCGATGGAGTCTTGAAGCGGTGGATTTCCCGAAGTTCAATATCATTGCCGTCCCAAAGAGCAGCCATGACACGCCCGCTACTGGCTCCGAGGTCGACGGATAGAAACACTCTTTTAAGGGGCATAATTTCAGAGGCTTTTTAAGATTGTTTTTTCAGAGGTTATCGGGGCGACATCGATTGTGAAGATAAACTTTCGGAAGGGTTCGAGAACGGCCGGGTTCTCGGGCTCGGTTGTAATCCAGCAATCAATGTCCTCCAACTTGCCAAAAAAGTAAGCAGCCCGGTGGCCTGTCTTGCTTGCATCACTGAGGAAATAGCTGCGTTCTGCCAGGGGAATCAGTTCTGCCTTCAACTCGGCCTGTCCTTCGCTTGTTTCACTGAGGCCCCGTTCCACGTCGATCCCGTTGCCCGAGAAAAAGAACTTGTGAATGTGGTAGCGGCGAGTGGTATGCACTGCAGCTTTACCGACAAAAGAGCGCGAGATGGCCGTGTAATTCCCGCCAGTGCAAACCAGTTTGATGTCGGATCGGAATTCCAGCGCTTCCAGTATATCGAGCGAATTGGTGATGACAGTCAATTCAAGGTCTGGGAGGAATTGCGTGAGTTGAAGTACAGAGGAACTGGCATCGAGGAAAATGATGTCCCTTGGTTGGATGGAGCTGACGGCCCGTCGCGCAATGGCCTGCTTTTCGGGCAAATAGATGACCCCTCTCTCACGGGCAGTCTGCTCCCTGGTGGGGTGATCTCTGGCGATAGCTCCTCCGTGAGTACGAACCAGCAAGCCCTCCTTGTGCATCATTTCCAGATCACGACGGATGGTTTCTACAGTCACATCGAATTGTGTCGAGAGATCCTGGGTTCTCGAGGCTCCCTGTTGATTAATGATATCAAGGATGGCTCGTTGTCGCTCTTGGGGCAGCATAGGTTGGTATCTTTTGAGAAGAATATTCAAAATAAATGCAACAAAAAACAGTTTTATCCAAGAAAAATATCCACTCTGTAACATCATAATGGCCGCAAAAACATAAGCCAGATGTGCTAAGATTCTATAAACAATTGCATGGCAACAGTATTCATAATATTTTTGTTTATTTGGTAAAATTTGGAAATTTTTGTATTTTAGGCTTGTTGATTTGGATAAATTTTGCTTTTCATATCGTAACAACCCCTATGGCACCTTCACCGGCAACGCTTCTACCGCGTCATCAAATCGAGCACCTTGTGCGCAAGTCTGTTTACAAGCGGCTCGACAGGGTATTGCCGACAGCGATGGCCGGACCCAATCCAGTGGTTGTCAATTCGAGTGCCCGTCATTGTCATTTGACTCCTGAGGCAGTGGAAACCCTCTTTGGCAGCGGATACACTCTGACACCACACAAGTTCCTTTATCAGGAGGGTCAATATGCGGCTAAGGAAACGGTAACGCTGATAGGGCCTCGCAGTCGCGTGATTTCGAATCTGCGCATTCTGGGACCCTGCCGAAAGCTCAATCAAGTTGAGCTGGCTTTCACGGATGCCCGTTCACTTGGTTTTAACATCCCGGTAAGGCAGTCCGGAGATATTGCCGGTTCTCCCGGTTGTATGCTGATGGGTCCGAAAGGATTCTTCGAAATGCCCGAGGGGGTTATTCGCGCAGCTTTGCACGTGCATATGTCACCGGATGATGCCGAGTATTACGATGTGCAGGATAAGGACATGATGAACTTACGCGTGCACGGACCCTGTCAGGTTCTTTTTGAAAAAGTCTTTGTCCGGGTATGGCCTGCTTTTCGGCTCGAAGTTCATATGGATACGGATGAAGCCAATGCCTGCGGTCTGGGGCCCAATACCTTTTGTGAATT
>CAYQCG010000336.1:0-3245 GCA_964415925.1 uncultured Puniceicoccaceae bacterium
AGCCCGGTCCTGTAGACTTCAGATTTACTTTTCCAAGGTGTATTCCTTTGCCTTGTTTAGATTTCTTCATTTCAAACACTAATTCGAACAGTATTTACTAATGTCACAGAAACCAGATGTTTTTATTTACGATACTTCCTTGCGTGATGGTACGCAGGGTGAAGGCGTATCGTTTTCAGTCTCCTCAAAAGTCAGACTTGCCCAGTCGATGGACGCCTTTGGCATCGACTACATTGAAGGTGGCTGGCCAGGCTCCAATCCAAGGGATATTGCGTTCTTCGAGGAAATCCGGAGAGTCAGTTTAATGCATGCCAAGGTTGCCGCTTTCGGTTCTACCCGTCGCGCACATGTGAAGGTAGAAGAAGACAAGCAGGTTAAGCTGCTTCTTGAGGTCGAAACTCCTGTTGTTACCATCTTCGGCAAAACGTGGCTACTCCATGTAACCGATGTCCTGCATACGACAGCGGAGGAAAATCTCATTATGATCGAAGATACGGTCAGACACCTGGTACAGGCTGGCCGGGAAGTTATCTACGATGCCGAGCATTACTTCGATGGTGCTAAAGACAATGCAGATTACGCATTACAGACCCTTGAAGCCGCTGTAAATGGTGGAGCCAGTTGTATCACTCTATGCGATACTAATGGCGGGACTCTGGTTCCTGAGGTTCAAACGATGACACGGAAAATCGTTGAGCGTTTCCAGGATGTAACCGTAGGGGTCCATCTCCACAACGATAGTGGTCTGGGGGTAGCAGTGAGTCTTGCCGGGGTGGAAGCAGGTGCCACACATGTGCAAGGGACAATCAATGGGATCGGTGAACGGGTAGGTAATGCAAACCTTACTTCGATTATTCCAAACCTGGCATACAAGATGGGCAAGCAACTGAGCTGTGAGGGTAATCTTGCGAATCTCAAGCGCCTTTCCGAGGAAGTTGACGACCAGGCCAATCTAGAGTCCGATCTCAAGGCTCCCTACGTCGGGCGTAGTGCTTTTGCGCATAAGGGAGGTGTTCATGCGAATGCAGCGAAGAAAGTAGCCAGAAGTTATGAGCACATTCAACCTGAGTTGGTCGGTAATCGACAACGCATACTCTTGTCGGATTTGTCCGGCGGCAGCAGCGTGGTCATGAAAGCGAATGAACTGGGCATCGAACTGGAAGAAAAATCCCCTGAAATGCGCAGTTTTCTCTCTCTTCTGAAAGAGAAGGAATTTCAAGGCTATGCCTACGAACAGGCGGATGCTTCATTTAAGGTCCTGATCAACCGTCATTTCCACAAAACGAGAGACTTTTTCCACCTGGTGGGTTTCCGTGTCATTACCGAGGTTCTGCGTGAAACCGGTGAAATCATCTCTGAGGCAACCGTTAAACTCAAGGTGGGTGTAAATATTCACCACATGGTGGCGGAATCTCAGGGGCCAGTGGGAGCGCTGGATCATGCCATGAGAAAAGCCCTTGAGTCAGAATATCCCGTTATAAATGATGTTGAACTGAAAGACTACAAGGTCCGAATCCTTGATACCGGAAAAGGAGCAGATGCCATCGTTTCGGTGTTGATCCAGTCCGGTAACGGAGAACGGACCTGGTGGACCTCCGGTGCAGGGACCAACATCATTGAAGCCAGTTATGAAGCCTTAAGAGATTCGTTTTTGTACAAATTACAGGATGAAGGGATACAGAGTTAAGTTTAGGACCGGAAGACTACACGATTAACCAGTTGACCTTAATTAATCGCCTCTTCATTAATTAGGTGCGGTTACATGACTGAGCATACCCAGCAAGCAGACCTAACGAATAAAAAGTTGGTCGACCTTCGAGAATCCAGAAACTTCTTCTTCAGGACATTCGGACCTCATTTAGAAAAACTGATACAACTCGATAAGGTTAACAAACATTATCAGTACACCCTGCGTGAGGATGTGCCGGGCAATTACTTTGAAAAAGGTATGGATACCCTCGAACTATCTTATCAGCTGACAGACGAAGACCGCGAACGCATTCCAAAGACAGGTCCGGTTTTTGTTGTTTCGAACCATCCTCATGGTGGAATTGACGGTGTTGCCCTGGGTGCTCTTTTGACATCAGTTCGGAAAGATGTCCGTTTATTGGTTAATTTCCTTTTGCACCATATAGAATCCATGCGCCCCTGGATTTTTGAAGTGGATCCATTTAGAGGAAAAGACGCTGCAAGAGCCAACCTTAAGGGCGTCCGTCAAAGCCTGAAATGGCTTAAAGATGGAGGGATGATGGCTACTTTCCCTTCAGGTGAAGTATCCCATTATAGTTGGAAGCGCAGGCAAATTACGGACCCTCAATGGATCGATAATATTGGTGGCATCATCAGAAAGACCAGGGCTTCTGTATTACCCATTTATATTTCAGGTCATAATAGCTACTTGTTCCAGGTTGCTGGAATGATTCATCCGCGTTTGCGGACAATACTCTTGCCGCGGGAAATGCTCAGGAAATGCGGTATGACGGTGGAACTCAGGGTTGGCCATCCAATTACTCCATCCATGATTGCCAAACACACGACCGATCGTGAGCTCATGGAATTCCTGCGTTTCAAGACCTATATCCTCCAGCAGAGACAATCTATTCATAAACCACGAAAGTTCGTTCGATTTCCGAAGCTGGCACCCCGCAAGGTCAAGCTTGCTGAAATGATCGATCCAGTGGATCCACAGCTGCTGGAACGTGAAATAGAGCAGTTATCTCAGGATAACCTGATGGTTACACTGGGTCATTTTTCGGTCTATGTCGCCCGATCCGAGAAAATTCCCCATATCATTGAGGAGTTGGGTAGACTCCGTGAAAAAACCTTCCGCGAAGTAGGCAAGGGGACGGGACAGAATAAGGACCTGGACGTCTACGATGGGTATTACCGTCACCTCTTCATGTGGAACAGTGAGAAAAAGGAAATTGTGGGCGCTTACCGGCTTGGATTGACGGATGAAATACTTGAGCGCTACGGAAGAAAGGGGCTCTACACAACAACGCTTTTCAAGTTTAAACCGAAGGTTTTCAGGCGTATCAATCCGGCAATCGAACTGGGGCGTTCGTTCATTCGCTCCGAGTATCAAAAGAAACATGTTTCCCTCTCACTGATCTGGCGGGGCATTGGGGAATTTATTGTTCGTAATCCAAAATACAGGGTACTTTTCGGCCCCGTCAGCATCAGTAAAGACTATCAAGCTCTCTCAAAAGATCTTATCGTCCAATTCCTCAAGGGAACCTCTTCGC
>CAYQCG010000337.1:0-3220 GCA_964415925.1 uncultured Puniceicoccaceae bacterium
CCCCACCCCGCAGTTCACCTTCCCGGAATACTCCAGCGGCATCGGATACCGCTTCTGGTCCGGCTCGTCGTTCAATTCGACCCCCGGAAAGTTCTCAATCGCCGTCCGCGCATAGGCCAGATCCACCGGCTTTTCGAATTCCGCGTAGATACTGACCGAGTGCGCCCGGAACACCGGTACCCGCACACAGGTCGTCGTGATCTTCAGGTCCGGTACGGACATGATCTTGCGGCACTCGTTCTGCATCTTGATCTCTTCGCCCGTGTAACCGTTCTCTTGAAAACTGTCGATGTGCGGTATCAGGTTGAAGGCGATCAGGTGCGGGAACACCTCGCTCTCCAGCGCGCCCGAGCCGTCGCACCAGGTCTGCACCTGCTTTTTCAGCTCATCCATCGCCGGTGCGCCCGCTCCCGACACCGCCAGGTAGGAAGAGGCAAACACCCGCTTCAGGCCAAACGCCTGGTGCAGTGGATACAGCCCCATGATCGAAACCGCCGCCGTGCAGTTCGGATTGGCAATGATGCCCTCGTGCTTCAGTGCCGCTTCCCCGTTCACTTCCGGAATCACCAGCGGCACATTCGCCTCCATCCGGAACGCCGAGCTGTTGTCGATCACGATACACCCCCGCTTCACCGCTTCCGGCGCCAGTTCCTTCGAGATTGAGGATCCGGCACTGAAGATCGCCACATCCAGCGCATCAAAGCTCTCCGGGCTCGTTTCGCTCACCGTCCACGATTGGCCGTCAAAGGCCACCGTTTTACCCGCCGACCGCTCGGAGGCCAGCAGGTGGAGTTCACCTGGAAATTGACGTTGCCGGAGTAATGCGATTGCTTCCTGTCCAACCGCACCGGTTGCGCCCACGATGCCGATTTGATAACTCATAAATAGAATGCGTCCTGAATTGTATAAAACTTACCACACTACATGTCAAAACCTGGGGATCAAGCATACATCACCCGCCATATTGATTGATCTCAAAAGTTTTCTCCTCGAACTCGTCAAAGGCGAAGATATTATCAAATCCTACAGCGTCAGCCTCAGCAAAAATCCCCCTTCCTGCATCAATGGCTCCCTCGGCACACCCTCCGGTTTGCATGAAATCTGCGACAAGATCGGTCACGATGAGCCCCTCGGCAGCGTCTTCAAAGGCCGTCTACCCGTTGGCAAACACTTCTCGGAGATGCCGGACGAAGAGCAGAAGGGTAACCTCATTACCAGTCGCATTCTCCGTCTCAGGGGCCTGGAACAGGGCAGGAATGCCGGCGAATACTGCGACACCTTCGACCGCCTCGTCTACATCCATGGCACCAACCATGAGGACAAAATCGGCCAACCCCTCACCGCCGGTTGCCCCGTCCTGACCAATGCGGAAATCGTTGACCTCTTTGACCGTGTCGAATCCGGTTGCCACGTCTATATCGGCTAGGCCACCGGCTTCAGCGCATCCTCTAGCTTCTTCTCCCACTTCAGGGTATTCGTATGAATCGACCGCGTCAGGGGCGATACCTGGATACACCGGAGTAAAAACCCGTTCAACAGGTTGGCCGGAAAGCGCAGCGGCCGCACCACGTCGATCATCAGCACCGCCCGGATCCCCGTTGTATAATTCCACGCCTCATGACGGTAGGTGTCGTCAAACACCAACACCTTGCCCGTTTCCCAGTGGCGCGTCTCTCCGTCCACCTTCAGGCCGCACTGCTCGCGCGGCTCGGGAATCTTCAGCGGCAGGTGCGCCCGGATCACCCCCTTGAAAATCCCGCGGTGCGCCTTCACATGCTTTCCCGGCTCCAGGATCGAAAACAGCGACGTCTTCAATCCCGGTATCTCTTCCAGTGCAGCCGCCGTAGCCGGAAAACGCTTCAGGTTTACCTCCGCACGCCTCCCGAACATCAAAAAAAACAGGCTCTTCCAGCGGTCGTCCTTCGTGATTGCCTTCTGCTCCGGCGAAATCTCTGCCATCGAGGGTATCCGTTCCGGATTCTCCAGAAACTGTTCCAGTTCAGCCCCGATTTCCGGAGCCCGTTTTTCCAGTTCAGCTATCCAGGGGAAATCCTCGCTCCGGAACCACGCCGGATTCCCCAGCTTCGAGGACCGCTCCAGAAAACGCTCCATCCGCCAGAGAAACGTCTGCGCCATTTTCATGAACTGTTGCCGCATACTTAAGCTTCCATAACGCCCCGCCTCAGGCTGGCAAGGTTTCCTCTTCGAAAGCCGACAGGATTTCAACCCCGACCCGGTCCGCCACCAGACGCCCCCTCGGTGTCAACCGGACCCTGTCCCCATCCGCTTCGAGCAGGCCTTCCTCTTCCAGAGCCAGTAAAGCTGTGTGCAGGTGGCTCCACGGAGATTCCGGAAACCGCGCCTTCAGTTCTTGCAAGGACACTCCCGGATTCATCCGCAGTCCAAAGACCAGTGCATCCGCCGCCAGTATGGTACCAGTCAGGTCGACCTCATCGGTTCGCACGGTTTTCCCGGCACCGAGCGCTTGAACCCAATCCTCAAGCGATGCCATATTCGCCCAGCGCTTTCCTTGCCACTGGCTTGCCGCCGAGGGGCCCAATCCGATCCACTCTCCCATCCGCCAGATCTCCACATTGTGCCGGCACTCGTAGCCCGGATGCGCAAAGTTCGAAATCTCGTATTGCCGGTATCCTGATGCCTCCAGTTCCTCTTGGGCAACCTCGTAGAAAGCAGCCTCATCTTCTTCATCCCGCTTCCGGGTCTCACCTTTCTGCAGTTGCACCCACAGCTTCGTGTCTTCCTCAAAAGTCAGGCAATACGTCGAAATATGTTTCGGTCCCTGTGCAATACATTCCCGCAGGTCCTCTCGCCATTCCGCAACCGATTGCCCGGGCACTGCAAAAATCAGGTCAATGTTCCAGTTCTCAAAGCCGGTTTCCTTGATCAGCCTTATCGACCGGTCGATCTGCCTCCTCTGATGGCGCCGTCCCAGCTTATCCAGCAATACAGGGTTAAAACTTTGCACTCCCAGTGAAATCCGGTTCACCCCCATCTCCCTGAATACGTCCAGCTTGTCCTGCTTCACTGCAGAGGGAGCCATTTCCACCGTCCACTCAATGGGTGCATGCTTCAGCCCTTTCCGCAGTATACTGCCAAGTCGCTCCAGATCACTTGCCGACAGCAGGCCCGGGGTTGCCCCACCCCAGAAAACCGTTACAGGTCCGACCGGAATTACAATCCCTGAAGTCTCTTTATCAAT
>CAYQCG010000338.1:0-3217 GCA_964415925.1 uncultured Puniceicoccaceae bacterium
AATCAGGATTTGCCGGTCTAAGCGTCCGGGACGCAGCAGGGCACTGTCCAGAACATCCGGTCTGTTAGTTGCTGCTATAATGATGACGCCTTCGTGTGCATCGAATCCATCCATTTCTACCAGCAAGCTGTTAAGCGTCTGTTCACGCTCGTCATTGCCTCCACCAAGGCCGGCACCCCGTTGTCGACCCACGGCGTCTATTTCATCGACGATAATAATACACGGGGCATTCTTGCGGCCCTGTTCGAACATGTCACGGACACGCGCCGCACCCACACCAACGAACATCTCCACGAAGTCTGATCCGGAAATACTGAAAAACGGCACATCCGCCTCACCGGCGATCGCCCGTGCTAGAAGCGTTTTCCCGGTTCCGGGAGGCCCGACAAGCAAGACGCCTTTGGGTATACGCCCCCCAATCTTCTGGAACTTTTTTGGATCCTTCAGAAATTCGACAACCTCCTGAACCTCTTCCTTGGCTTCTTCACATCCGGCTACGTCACCGAAGGTAACTTTTTCCTTGTCCCGTGTAAGCATTTTGGCCTTGGACTTGCCAAAACTCATTGCGCCGCGCCCGGCCATCCTCAACTGCCTGACAAACAGGAAGTAGAGCACTCCGATGATGATAATAAACGGAAGTAAAGTTAAGAGAATCTCAGTAAATAGTGTGCTTGCTGGCTGCTCCCTGAATAAACCCGTAGCTTGTAATTTCTCCAGATTATCATCCGTCAGGCGTCCCTCGGCGACAAAATTGACCGGTTGCCCATCCGGATCCGTCGTGTTCAGGATACCCTGAATCTGCGTCCAGTCTTTCCCCCCATTAGGGTCAGGCTTGATGATACCCTCCTTGATAGAACCTTCTTCCGACGACTGGATGACTTTATGAATCGTCCAATCCTTAGATTGCGTGCTCTGCTGTTCGGTGAACATGAAAAGTCCGAACATGAGAATGATGATAAAAAGCCATATGAAGAGCACTTTGGGCTGAAAGCGCTCAGGTGGCCCATTACGCAAAGGCTTATTTCGGTTACTGTTATTGTTGTTATTCGGTTTTTCTGCCATGCTAAAAAATATTATATCATACTGCCATGACGGGTCGGTAAGTCAATCGCAGAGCCTTCTTCGTAGTATCAACAATCCGGTAGGTGTGAGCGGGCAAGAGGCCCGGGCACCAGAGAATATCGTCACCATGACGGACAACCGGTAGGATTTTCCGTTCCTCAAGAGGTATTTTACGGTTAATAAAGGCATCCTGTAATTTAACCGTACCTGGATTGCCCAGGGGCACATAACTGTCACCATCCTGCCAGGGACTCGCAGACAGTCCGTTAGTTATCTTTCCGGCATCCAGCCAGGCTTCCTCCCGTGTATCAATATGCCCTGAACTGACTGTTTCGCGAATTGCATCGGTCAACTCAATGATTTCTGCATATAATTGCGTTCCCCAGGACATTACAACGCCTTCCCCGATTCGTAATTCCGTTTTCTGCCACACTGGTATTTCTAAAGGGTGCTCAACGCTTAACTTGCCTTTCTCTGCTATAAGAAACCCCTTCAGGCCTATGCTGAGTTTGTGTAGTTCCTGATCGATTAATTTGTCGTGTAATATTTCAAAGGCCGTGCGATTTACATAACTACGATAACCATTCAACGTCAGCCATCGGTCCAGACAGTATCGTGCGCTTGCTAAAGTGTCCTTAGTAAAACCAGAAAGATCAATGGTATCAGGAGTGGAGTTTAAGTGGCCGAATACTTCGCGAAATTCCTTCACTATCTCCTGATGCGTTTCATTGATGTAATGCACACCGTTCACGAAATCGGGCAGGATTTCATTCAACACGGGCATAACTTCATTGCGTATCCGGTTTCGGGTAAAAGTGCCCGTAGTGTTACTCGCATCCTCCCGCCACGGAATACCACACTGTTTCAGCGCATCCAAGATTTCTGATTTCCTCAATGCCAGCAGAGGCCGTATTCGGTAATACTTGTTGGCAATATTGGAAATCGGCTTGGGAGCTGCCAAACCCTCCACCCCACTTCCACGGGCAATGCGCATAAGCAAAGTTTCGGCTGCATCGTCTCCATGCTGACCTACGAAAAGATTACGACACACACATTCCTGCATCATTTCCTCGATAGCATTAAAACGGGCTTCCCTGGCTGTCTCTTCAGTTACCTTTACATCAATTCCACGCTTCCAGGATCGTGAACTGAAGCTTATACCAAGCCTAACCGCCAGTTCCGCAACGAAGGCTTCGTCTGTATCAGAGTCTTCACCACGTAACTTGTGGTTGAAGTGCAACAAGTGCAGCTTATCGCGTTGCTCTGGGAAATGACCGTAGAGCAGCAGGGCAAGGCATACCGAATCCGCACCACCTGAGCACGCTACCGCCCAGGGTTCCCCGGTAATTTCATCCTCAATAAGCGTCCTGACTGTATAATGCAATCGCCCTGCGGGAATGAGCCGGTTGAGTCCGGCACTCTTCTCGTTCCAATTCACCTGATCAGGCTAGCCACCAATCCGGTCCTTGCCAATCACAGAGCGCAGGACATCGGGGACCGTCACCGTTCCGTCCTCATTGTGGTTGTTTTCCAGGATCGCTGCCAGAACCCGGGGAACTGCCAGCCCGGAACCATTCAAGGTATGAACGAACCGGAGTTTGCCTTCACTGTCCCTGTATCGGATATTGGCACGCCGGGCCTGATAGTCCGTAAAATTCGAGCAACTGGATACCTCCAGCCAGCGTTGTTGACCGGCTGCCCACACCTCCAGATCTATTTTCTTTGCATGGGGCGGACCCAGGTCATGCGTTGCCATCAGCATCGTCCGGAATGGAAGTTCCAGTTTCACCAACAGCGAAGAGGCATGCTCGACCAGACTGTCCAGCTCTGCCGCGCTCGTCTCGGGATGAACCCATTTTACCAGTTCCACCTTGTCAAACTGGTGCACACGGTTGAGACCGCGAACGTCCTTCCCGTAGCTGCCCGCTTCGCGGCGGAAATTAGGCGAAGAAGATGTATGCCGAATCGGCAGTCTGCTTTCCTCGAAAATATCGTCCCTGTAGAAGTTTGTTGTTGGGACTTCACTCGTCGGGATCAGGAAAAGATTGTCACCGGTGACATGATACATCTGTCCCTCCTTGTCGGGCAACTGACCAGTGGCCAATGCACTGTCCGGATTAACCAGTAAGGGCGGCATGATTTCCACATACCCGGC
>CAYQCG010000339.1:0-3215 GCA_964415925.1 uncultured Puniceicoccaceae bacterium
TTTTTTGCCACCTTTTTAGTAACGGTTTTCTCCTCCGCTGATTGAGCCGAAGTTTTCTTTTTCGCAGCGGTTTTCTTCACCGCCGTCTTCTTCGTGACAGTCTTTTTTACCGCCGTTTTCTTCTTCGCCGTTTTCTTCACAGCGGTTTTCTTTGTCGCAGCCTTCTTGACTGCGGTTTTCTTTACCGCTGCTTTCTTCTTCGTTGTCTTCTTTTTGGTCATTGTGACGTATCCTTAGTCTTTGCTCGTTAGGGCTCCGGCTTCATCCGGCTTGATCGCTTTCAACGCCTCTGCACAACGCAGGCTGACTTCTCCGTAGGGTGTGTTGACGAGTTCGGGAACCCACCTTAAACTACGGGGGCATCGCACCCCGTCTGCATGGTCCGCTTTCAATTTCAGGTTTTCGCCAGCATCAGTCGATTGCAGGCTGACTGCCGAAACCACAAAAAGTTCCGCTAATTCGGTCTCGTGTTTTTTCAATACTTCCAGCTCCCTGCTTCCCGCCGGAGCCTCTATCCACGCCTGTGCGTCAATCGATTTGCCGATTACTTTCTCTTGTCTTAATGCTTCCAGCTTTTCGTTAAGTTGCTCGCGTATCTTGAGTAACAATTCAAAGTCTTTACGGATCGTCTCGTTCGCCCACTCCGCCTTTGCCTCAGGCCAGATTTCACTCTGCACCGCACTCTCACCGAAGTCGCTATTATGCTTCCAGTGTGCGCGGGCTTCGTCCGTCGTAAACGACAGGATCGGCGCCAGCAGCCGGCTCAGGCAGTCGAAAATATGATACAGGACCGTCTGCGCGCTCCGTCGTCCCCTCGAGTCCGGCGCAAACGTGTACATGCGGTCCTTCAGGATGTCATGATAAAGTGCCGACAGGGTCGTTCCGCAGAAATCCACCAGCAAGCGGTAGGCGTTGTGAAACTCATACTTGTCATACGCTTCCGTCACTCCCGTAACCAGCAGATACAGCCGGTCCAGCGCCCACCCGTCCAGTGGCAGTAAATCACTCACACTCACCGCATCTCGTTCGTAGTCAAAATCGTAAAGAGTACCCAGCTGATACCGTAGCGTGTTCCGGATATCCCGGTAAGCCCGTGTCACGTTACCCATGATCTCCTCCGAGACCGATACGTCGTTTGTGTAGTTCAGGCTCGCTGCCCACAATCGGATATTATCCGCGCCATACTTTTCCACCAGCTTCAGTGGGCTGATCACGTTGCCCATCGACTTGCTCATCGCACGGCCTTGCCCGTCCAGAATAAACCCATGTGTCAGCACGGCCTTGAACGGTGCACGGTCGCGCGCCCCCACACTCGTCAGCAGCGCCGCCTGAAACCATCCACGGTGCTGGTCGCTGCCCTCAAGGTATAAGTCCGCCGGGGACCTCAGGCGCTCGTCTGCCTCCAGACTCGCCATATGGCTGGATCCTGAATCAAACCACACATCCAGGATATCGTTCTCTTTCTCAAACTCTTCAGGCTTCACTTCACCCGTCCCTTCGTAGACAAATCCTTCCGGGAGAAAAGCTTCCACCGGTTCCGTAAACCAGGCGTCCGTCCCTTTCTCGCGTACCACTTCGATCGTCTTCTCCAATACCCGCTCGTCCAGGATCGATTCGCCCGTCCTTTTCGAACGTAGCGAGGGAATCGGTACGCCCCATGATCGCTGCCTCGAAATGCACCATTCCGGTCGCCGTTCCACCATCCCGCGGATTCGGTCGTGACCCCAATGGGGTATCCATTCCACCTCTTCGTCGATTGCCTTCAACGCACGTTCCCGCACACCGTCCTGTAGGTTGAAGAACCATTGCTCCGTCGCACGGAAGATGATCGGCTTCTTGCTCCGCCAGCTGAACGGATATTCATGCTCGACCGTTCCTTCACTCAGCAAGGTCCCTTCTCGCTCCAGTTTTTCCACAATCGCAGGATTAGCCTTGAAGACAAATTCACCCGCCATCTCCGGAAATGCCTCGGTAAAACAACCTTTTGCATCCACCGGCACAAAGACCTCCAGCCCGTAGCGTTGCCCGATCGCAAAGTCATCTTGTCCGTGTCCTGGCGCTGTATGTACGCAACCCGTTCCCTGTTCGAGGGTTACGTGGTCGCCCAGCATTAGAAGGCTCTTCTTCCCGGGGAAGATCGGATGCTCGCAGGTCCCCTTCTCCAGAAACCCTGCCGTGAAGCTCGCCACTACCGCATAGCCTTCCAGTCCGCAGGCTGATGTAAAGGTCTCCAGTAGTCCCTTTGCCACGATGTAGGCCTGCTCTCCGTTGCTCAGCGCCACATACTCAAATTCCGGGTGTAAGGTAACGCCCAGGTTTGCCGGTAGTGTCCAGGGCGTTGTTGTCCAGATCACTACGGACACCTCCTGATCCTTAACTCCTTCCAGCTCAGCATACTGTGCTGCGTTATCCAGAGGAAACTTTACGTAGATCGACGGTGACTTGTGCGGATGATACTCAATCTCTGCCTCCGCCAGCGCCGTCCGGAATACCGGATCCCAGTGCACCACACGGTGCCCCTTCACTATCAGGTCCTGCTTCACCAGTTCCAGCAGGCATTCAAGGATTCCCGCTTCATAATGCGGATCCAGCGTTAGATACGGGCTTTCCCAGTCCCCTTGCACGCCCAGTCGCTTAAACTGCTCGGTTTGTAACGCAATATACTTCTGTGCATATTCCGCGCAGGCCTTCCGCAGGCTCGCCGCATCCATCTCATGGATCTTGCTCCCCACTTTCTTCAGTATCTGCTGCTCGATCGGCAGGCCGTGGCAGTCAAACCCCGGCACATACGGGGCATAATAACCACGCATGGTCTTGTAGCGGATGATGAAATCCTTCAGTAACTTGTTCAGTGCGTGGCCCATATGTATGTCCCCGTTCGCGTACGGCGGACCGTCCGGAAGGATGAACCATTCGCCCTTCTTCCGTTCCTCCAGCGTCTTCGCATAGACCTCCTCCGCCTCCCAGTGACGCAGCCGCTCCGGCTCCCGTTGGGCCAGGTTGGCCCGCATCGGGAAATCCGTCTTGGGCAGATTAAGGGTATCCTTCAATTCTGTGGACATAATACCGCCCCGCCGTGCGGGGTCTCCGTAAAAGGCGCGGTATCATGCTCCCCTGAACTCACAAGTCAAGTATTTGCGCCCATTGCCGAATACTAATATACGGTAATTCTATTGCACAGCAGCAAGATTTGGCTTGCTCAAACCCTTTCCACT
>CAYQCG010000340.1:0-3209 GCA_964415925.1 uncultured Puniceicoccaceae bacterium
CCTCGGTATCGTCGGGTGGGGTGTGGGCGGTATCGAAGCCGAAGCCGCCATGCTCGGTCAGCCCGTTGCTTTCCAGACCCCCGAGGTTATCGGCGTCAATCTCACCGGCGCACTCCGTGAGGGCGTTACCGCAACCGACCTCGTCCTCCGCGTCACCCAGATGCTCCGCGCCGAGAAAGTCGTCGGCAAGTTCGTCGAGTTCTTCGGCGAAGGAACGGAAAGCCTCACTGTTGCCGACCGTGCCACCATCGGCAATATGGCTCCTGAATACGGCGCCACCATGGGTTTCTTTCCCATTGACGAAAAAACACTCGAATACCTCTCTATGACCGGTCGTGACCAGGACAAGATCGACCTCATCCGCGATTATTACACCGAGCAGGGCCTCTTTGGTATCCCAAGGGAAGATGATGTCGATTACACCCGTGTCCTGCATCTTGACCTCGATTCTATCGTTCCGTCCGTTGCTGGTCCCAGACGTCCGCAGGACCGGATCGACCTTCCTCTCCTTAAGTCCGAGTTCGAGGAACTCCTTACCAGGGATGTTTCCGATGGTGGCTATGGCGTTACCTCCGAGCAGCGTGAGCGTCGCGTCGTTGTTGAAGCCAAGGCCCTTGCCAGTTCTCAGGCCGGAGGAGTTCCTTCTATCGATGAGGATACCCGTAGTTGGAGCGAAGCCGAAATGGTTACCAACCGGCCTGACACTTCCGCTGCCGAGCCCGGTGAAAAATCCGGTATTGAGGCTGAAGTGGATATTGGCCATGGCAGCGTCCTGATCGCCGCTATCACCAGCTGCACCAATACGAGCAACCCCTCCGTCATGCTCGCGGCAGGCCTCGTCGCCAAAAAGGCCGTCGAAAGGGGTTTGGTGGTCAACCCTCTGGTCAAGACTTCCCTCGCTCCAGGGTCACGTGTCGTTACCGACTACCTCGTGGAATCCGGCCTCCAGCAATACCTCGATACCCTCGGATTTAATCTTGTCGGTTACGGATGCACCACATGCATCGGCAACAGCGGACCGCTCGACAAAGCCATTGAGGATGCCATTGAGGAAGGTAACCTCGTCACGGCCAGCGTCCTTTCCGGCAACCGTAACTTCGAAGCACGTATCCACGGCGCTATCAAAGCCAACTTCCTCATGTCTCCGCCGCTTGTCGTCGCTTTCGCTCTTGCCGGTCGTGTGGACATCGACCTCGACAGCGAACCTTTGTGTCAGGACTGCGATGGACAAGACGTATTCCTCAAGCATATCTGGCCCACACAAGAAGAAATTCAGAGCCTCATGTCCGCCTCGATCAACCCGGATATGTTCAAGAACCAGTATAGCCGCGTCTATGAAGCCAATACGGAGTGGGATAAAATCGATGCTCCTGCCGGCACGCTTTACGAGTGGAAGGAAAGCAGCACTTACATCCAGAAACCGCCGTTCTTCGATGGCTTCGGTCCGCAGTTGAAGGAATCTGCCAAGTTGGATGATATGCGGCCGCTCCTCATCCTCGGCGATTCCGTCACCACCGACCATATTTCTCCAGCCGGCGCCATTCCCGCCGATGGCCCCGCAGGTCAATACCTCCAGGAAAACGGCGTCAATCCCGAACAGTTTAATTCCTTCGGTTCGCGCCGTGGTAACGACAGGGTCATGACCCGTGGCACTTTCGCAAACGTCCGCATCAAGAACCTCATGGCCAATGGCAGGGAAGGCGGCTATACCAGACTTATGCCCGAAGCAGAACTCACCAGCGTTTACGAAGCCAGCAAAGCCTACAAGGAGCGTGGCAACCCGCTTATCGTTTTTGGCGGTGCCGATTACGGTATGGGTAGTTCGCGGGACTGGGCCGCCAAGGGCACTCTGCTCCTCGGCATTAAAGCGGTCGTTGCCTCCAGTTTCGAACGCATTCACCGCAGTAACCTCATTGGCATGGGGGTGCTCCCCCTTCAGTTCAAAGACGGAGATTCCGTTGGCTCTCTCAATCTTCAGGGTACTGAAACTTTTACGCTTTCAGGCCTGGCCGATGGTGTTCAGCCAGGAGAGGATATCTCCCTCACGATTAATCGCGATGATGGGAAGTCCGACTCCCTTTCCCTCCTCTGTCGCATAGATACAGAGATTGAATCTGAATATTATCGACATGGTGGTATCCTTCAGTATGTTCTCAGGAACATCTTGGGGGATAAGCTAAATTCATAGCTTGTCAGGACGAACTTAAAGTCACGATCATTGTCATTAGTATAGCGGCTAACTAAACCACCGATTTAGGCGCACGGAATGAGCGCAGCTAAGGAAGCGATTTTTAAGGTTAATCCGTATACCGAACCCGTAATCGTCAAGGTCTACGGCAAAGCTCGCTACACAAATTGCTCTCCCCTGCAGGACTTTTTTAATCAGCAGATCAAGCAGGGTCGACGCAATTTTGTCATCGATTTCAGTGAGTGTCACAGCATGGACAGCACTTTTCTCGGTATTATAACCGGGGCCGCTCTCAAATTGCGCAAATTCGATCCTCCCGGTAAATTTGCCCTCTGTTGCCTCGGTAAACGTAACCGCGATCTTGTAAAAAATCTCGGCCTCAATCAGCTTATGGAAATCGATGTCGATAGTACGGGTTATTGCATGCCTGATCACTCAACCAGGGACATTACCAACCGGGACGGTCACACTTCCAGACAGGAAGCCAAAATGATCCTCAAGGCACATGAAGACCTCTGTAAGCTCGATCAGGCCAATATCCACCGCTTTCAGGATGTCATCGCATACCTCAAGAACGAAGTCGAAAAGGACTCATTCAAGGATTGAACACTGCAGCCTTCCTGTTAGCATCCTTTTTGTCCTTTAGCGATTTCCTGACTCGTTCGATGAGATATTTGTTGTGATCCTCACTTTTATAGCAGGTATGCTCACCAGTGGTGTCATTGGCTGGTATTTTATCTTCCAGGCCAGGCGTGAAACCATTCGCCAGGAAGAAACTACACAGACCCTCTCCCAGGAAAAACAGATTGTCCTCGAGTTCATGCACAACCTCGTCGAGTCTGTCGGCGAGGGTATTAATCGACAGGAACTCTTCCAGCGTGTCGTCCATACCGCCGTTCTCAGCACCGGGGCACTCAGCGCCGGCATTTTTGAAAAGATTGATAACACGCTCCGTCCGGCGGCATTGGAAGGTCTCTTCCCGCCCCAGCGAAAGTTTGACAATTCAGGTGAACTCCGCGCT
>CAYQCG010000341.1:0-3208 GCA_964415925.1 uncultured Puniceicoccaceae bacterium
ATGCCGAGGGGGTAGGACTATTTCGGACAGAAGGGCTTTACATGGCATCCAACGGATTTCCTGGTGAGGAAGCACAATACAATGCATACAGGCGCGTTGCTGAGACTTGTGCGCCGCATGATGTTATCATCAGGACACTTGATCTGGGAGGTGATAAATTGCTCACACAGGAGACTCACTGGACTGATGAAACAAATCCCTTTATGGGATGGCGCGCTATAAGGTTTTGCCTGGAAAATCCCAAAATCTTCAAAACTCAGTTAAGGGCTATCCTGAGGGCTAGTGCACATGGTAAGATACGGCTGATGTATCCCATGATCAGTTCCTTGCATGAGCTTCTTGAGGCTAATGAGTTTCTTGAACAATGCCAAAACGAATTACAGTCGGAAGGTCATGAATTTGACTCTGGTATTGAAGTTGGCTGCATGATTGAAATACCCAGTGCGGCCAATATTCTGGATCTTTTATCTGAACACTGCTCCTTTTTCAGTATCGGGACAAACGATCTTATTCAGTACTTGATCGCTATTGATCGCGTGAACGACAGGGTAGCCCAGTTGTATGACCCCAACAATCCTGCTGTCATGAGGACTCTAAATGCGATATTCAAAACCGCAAAAACTTCGAATCGACCTGTCAGTGTCTGCGGTGAAATGGCTAGCGACCCAATTTACGCAGCTCTTTTTTTCGGTTTCGGAGCCAGTGATATCAGCGTAGCAGTTAACTCACTGGCGGAGGTTAAGTTCATGTTGTCCAATATCAAATTGTCTGATGCATGCGTTCTAGCTGAAGAAGTAGCAGTTTATCGATCTTCTTCCGAGATTGCCGAGAAACTCAGGAACTATTACAACGACTCAATCGGAAAACAAATTTCAGAACTGAAGAGACAGGCAGAATTGAATGCTTAATTTTCTGTTTCTTTCCTTCCGACCGCCAGAACGGTCTCAAAATATGGTACTTTTGCTTCACGATAGACGATTCTGACTTCGATTTCCTTTAATCCTGCCTGGTGGAAAAAGTCATACAAGTCGTTTTCCTTAAAGCCCAACCAGTGATCCGCATAGAGCTCCCTTGCTTTTTCAAAGTTGTGCTCCTTTAGATCCAAAACCAGTAACTGACCGCCCGGTTTAAGAATGCGGACAGCTTCCTTGATTGCTTTGCGCGGATGCAAAGCATGGTGTAACGCCTGACTTAATAAAGCGATGTCAACGCTGCAATCCTCAAGAGGGACGTCCTCCAGGTCTCCCAATTTATATTCAAGGTTCTCTATTTCGTGTTGTCTCGCTAGTTCCGAACCAACTTCAACCATTTTTGGTGAATTATCGATGCAGTAAACTTGTTGAGCATTACGTGCTAGCATCTGTGAAAGTACGCCTTCCCCGGCTCCAAGATCAGCAATCACGATGGGCGGTGTAAGATGCATCATCAAATGGCCGATACTCTCCCAAGATCGGCCCGGGCAATAATTTTTTCCTAACCTGCCAGCAACTTCATTGAAATACTGTTCAGCCAGCTTCTTTCTCTTTTTTAAAATGCGCTGTAAGTAGATTTCGTCCTGTTGGATTTCTATGTCAGCGGCAACATTTTCACATATTGCATCAACCAGTTGCCTTGTAGGAATGGGAAGTTCCCTGTTAAGCGAATAATAGGACCGTTTGCCCTCTTTCCGGTCGAGAACTAACTGTCCGCTCTTGAGAAGTGACAGGTGTGAAGAAATTCTGGATTGTCCCATTTCCAGGATTTCCTGTAGCTCAGCTACGGACAATTCTTCTTTCCAAAGCAATCGGATAATACGTAATCGTGTAGGATCTGCCAGGCGCTTTAGAGTATCCCATGAATCCATACTGTTTAATAATCCTGAATCTGTCAGTTACGATCCACCCATCGGGAAATAGACTGAATCGTCCAGGTTTCCTTATTGCCGTCAATTTCCACGGTTACTGATTCGCCGGATTTTTTCGAAAGCAGTCCCTGGCCAAGTGGTGTCTCGTAGGAGAGAATATTGTTCTCCGGATCACTGTCCCAGGCTCCCAGTATTGAATAAACCACTACAGTATCATTCGAATGTTGCCTCAGTTCCACAACACTGCCTACGCCCACAACGTCTGTAGGTGCTTCCTTGAAATCTGTAGTCTGTGCGCGAGCCAGGTCGACTTCCAGTTGGTTCTTTCTTGCCAGTAGTGTATCCTGATCCTGACGGGCCATTTTATACTCGGAATTTTCCTTCAAGTCTCCATGTTCACGTGCAACTGCAATGGCTTCTTTGTTGGCAGGGATTTTTTCCGAGATCAATTCGTCATATTCCTGTTTACGTTTATCAAAGCTGTTTTTCGAAACAATCAACGCTTCCCTCTTACCTTTGTCATCACCGGCAACAATCGACTGAATATTGGGGAAACGCTTGATAAACCTTGCCAGCAGACTCTTTTTCGAAAGATCTTCGAAACCCTGGTTCAACATCAAAGCTGTGGCCAGGTCATAGGCGGTATCCGCGGTGGCATCTGCCAGCAATTCAGCAATCAGGTCGGGGTCTTCGACAACATAGTCCGCCAGGGGGATTCTACGGTTTCCTGACTTTTGCAGGGCTTCATGATCAATCGCATGGAAAATTGCCGCCAGTAATCGTGGAGACATCATATCGTTGACCAGTTTGGAATATTTTCGAGATTGCCTGTTCTTAATAATCCAGAAAATCACCGGTCCCTTCAGAGCCTGTTCATTCAGCCAACGTTCAAGGTTATGCTTAATCTTATCTGCCTGGCCTTGTTCGAGAAGATAATTGACGACTTCAGTGGTCAGTTTTCCGGAGGAATTCCGGAGCAGTTCATACATGTGTCTCTGCCAATCCTCCGGAAAGGTGCGTTCCACCAAACTAAGGAATCGTTTGTAATAGCTGGTGGGTAAGGCATCAGCCAGATGCGGTAAGTTATGGCTCTCCTTGAGAAGGGAAGCAGAGGTCGGCTCGATTTGCTCCGGATCTTCATGTATAAACCGTGCAAGATCGTTTCGTATCCAGACGCCATGAAGACGTTCAGCCAAAGAAAGCTGCTTTGTTTCCCTTAAACATTCAGTCAGGGTTTGGAGTATATCAGGCAGTGATTCCTTGATGTCTTCGTGCTTCAGGGAAAGCGCCAGTAGTTTCTCGGCATGACCGATTTTTTTCTTGGGTGCTTTTGTGTCAAAGAATTCGATGAGGATTTCCTCTTCC
>CAYQCG010000342.1:0-3196 GCA_964415925.1 uncultured Puniceicoccaceae bacterium
GGCGGCCGTCACGGCCATGCTCGTCTCGCCGCATTTCCTCTTCCGTGTCGAGCGCGACCCCTCAGGTTTGGATTCGGGTGAGGCTTACGCTGTCTCGGACTTGGAGTTGGCTTCCCGCTTATCCTTTTTCCTTTGGAGTAGCCTTCCGGATGAAGAACTGCTCTCCCTCGCCGAAGCCGGTAAATTAAGTGATCCCGATGTCCTCGCCTCTCAGGCCCTCCGCATGCTGAACGATCCTCGCTCTGATTCCTTGGTGGAACTGTTTGCCGGTCAATGGCTTTATCTGCGAAATATCGAGTCAGTGGCTCCCGACCTGCGGATGTTTCCCGACTTTGACGACAACCTCCGCCAGGCCATGCGGCGCGAAACCGAACTGCTCTTCGAACATGTTATGCGTGAAGACAAAAGTGTTTTGGAACTCATTACCGCGGATTACACCTTTCTGAACGAAAGAATCGCCAAACATTATGAGATTCCGGGCATTTATGGAAATCGCTTTCGCAAAGTCGATCTTAAAAACTCGAGTGATCGGGGCGGTATCCTGCGCCACGGCAGCATCCTCTCCGTGACTTCTTACGCAAACCGGACTTCCCCTGTTATTCGCGGTGCCTGGATTCTTGAAAACCTCGTCGGCGCTCCAGCCCCGCCTCCGCCGCCGGATGTCCCCGCTTTGGAAGAAGTCAAAATCTCGGAAAACCTCCCGATCCGCGAACGCCTGGCTGCGCACCGCGCCAATCCCTCCTGTGCCAGTTGTCATGAACTGATGGATCCAATTGGCTTCGCTTTGGAACAATACGATGCGGTCGGGCAGCGGCGCTACCTTGATAACGGTTTGCCAATCGACGCTTCTGGAGTAGTCGCGGACGGGTCAACTTTTGTCGGGATCGATGAGCTTGAAGCTTATATCTTGAAGCATCCAGAGAATTTTGTTAAAACTATGGTTGAAAAGCTCTTAACCTTTGGACTTGGACGCGGAATTGAGTATTATGATATGCCCGCAGTTCGCCAGATTGTCAGAAAAGCCAGAAACGATAACTACTCTTTTTCATCATTAATCCTTGGAGTTATTCAAAGCTCCCCATTCCTAATGAGGACAACATCATGATATTAACGAAAAAAGCTCTACCCCGTCGTACATTTCTGAAAGGCGTAGGTGCCTACCTGGCCCTCCCCTTGCTCGATTCCATGCTTCCGGCGGCAACCCCCCTGTATAAAGTTAATTGTATTCCCGTTAAGCGCTTGGGTTATGTCTTTATGCCTATGGGTTGCGATATCACCCGCTGGACCCCCTCCGACTCAAACGGCAACCTTACAGATCTTTCTCCCATCCTGAAGTCCCTGGAGCCGGTCAAGAACGATATCAAAATCCTGACCAATATGGAGTTGCGAAACGCCTACCCGGGTTCCCACGCAACCTCCAACTCGGCTTTTCTCAGTGCCGCACAGGCCAAACAGACTGAAAGTAATGACTACTATCTCGGCACCACCGCTGACCAGATTGCAGCTAAGGAAATCGGACAGGATACACGCCTCCCTTCCCTCGAGTTGGCCATGGACCTGCAGGAAAACGTCGGCCAGTGCGATAACGGATACGCCTGTGTCTATCAGAATAATCTCTCCTGGTCTTCTCCAACCACTCCGCTCCCCGCAGAGGCGCATCCGCGAATCGTCTTTGAGCGTCTTTTTGGTGAAGGCGGAACTGAAGAAGACCGTCAGGCAGCTATTCGGCAGCGTGCCAGCCTACTCGACTCTGTATTAAGTGAAATCACTCGTCTCAAGCACGATCTCGGCCCTGCCGACAATGCAAAACTCGATGACTACCTCGATAGCATTCGAGAAGTCGAGCGTCGTATCCAGCTTGCTGAAGCCGGTGTCAGGGACAACCCCGCACCCGATATGGATCGTCCCTTGGGTGTTCCGGAATCCTACCGTGAGCACGCACAACTCATGTTCGATCTTCAGGTTCTTGCGCTGCGCGGTGATATCACTCGCGTCTCCACTTTCCAGCTAGCTCGTGAGACCAGTAACCGGACCTATACGGAAATCGGTGTCACCGATCCCCATCATCCTTTGTCGCACCACGGCAATGATCCCGATAAAATCGCCCGTATGGCCAAGATCAATGCCTTCCACGTTTCCCTGTTTTCTGAATATATCCAGAAACTGAAATCAATTCCTGAAGGTAACGGCACCCTGCTGGATTATTCCCTCATTCTATACGGAAGCGGTATGGGTAATCCCAATAAACACGATCACTCTAATTTGCCGACAATCGTTGCTGGAGGTTCCGGATGTAACATGAGAGGTGGCCGCCATATCAAATATAAAGAGCAGACCCCTCTGGCCAACTTGCACCTCACCATGCTCCAAAAGATTGGTGTCCAGCGTGAACAGTTCGGGGACAGCAAGGGTATCGTGGAAGAATTACTGGATGTCTAGGCATCTTTTTCTTTTCGGTGTTATTTGTTTTCTTGGCCTGAATGCCTGGGCATCTCAGTCCCGTGAGCTTCCCGATGCCATGGAAACGGGCAACTTCGAACGTGTGCACGCCCTGATTGAAGCAGGCTACGACGTTAATTCAACTCAGCCCGATGGCACGACTGCCCTTATCTGGGCCGCTTACCACTCCAAAGCGGACATGGTTGATCGGTTGCTGGACTTGGGCGCCGATCCTTTGGCCCTGAACCGTTATGGAGTTCAGGCGGTTTCGGTCGCCTGCTTTAATGGCGATTTCGAGTCCGTCAAGTTGCTGCTCCATGCGGGAGCCGATCCGGAATTTTCACTTCCCGGTGGTGAGACTTTGCTGATGACCGCTTCGCGAAGCGGTCATCCGGCTGTAGTTGATCTTTTGATACGTGAGGGTGCAAAGGTAAATGCCCGCTTGGAAAACGGTCAGACCCCGCTTATGTGGGCAGTCGCAGAAGGACATGCCGCAGCTGTTGCCGCCCTGCTCGACGCAGGGGCTGATCCCCGCGCGTCTACGGATTATGGCTTTACCCCAATTCATTTAGCAGCTCGGGGTGGGCACTCGGAGGTCGTAAAATTGCTCTTGGTTGCCGGTGTAGAGGTGGATACCCCGCTGGAGTGGAAAGGCTATGGGGGTTACAGGGCGCCTCAGAATCAGTCCACCCCCTTGATCCTGGCCATTGAGAACGGTTATTTCAAACTGGCCACTGAATTGCTCGAAGCAGGAGCT
>CAYQCG010000343.1:0-3195 GCA_964415925.1 uncultured Puniceicoccaceae bacterium
CCATGGTTCTATCGCTGCTGTTTCTCTAAAAATAACGATTCACTTTTATAACCTGTAGAGTCGAGAAGTGGCGCGGTGGTTTAGGTTCAACCTGTCAGTTTCCCACCCTTTCGGTTGTGGGTGCCTCAATAGCTAAACCGTGCTCCGTTTCCACTCCCCGCTCAGTCGGGTAAGGGAGCATAGGTCGCCCCATCTCCCTCCCCTAAGAACCGGACATGGCACTTAGCATGCCATCCGGCTCAAGCCCTCAGCGGCTCAAATCATTTTCCCCATATGCAGGTGCTGGTGACAGGTTTTATGAACATGTAGTAGATTTTCTACTCGGTCTGTTCCTCCATCTATCACTTTTACCATATGGTGAGTATGCAGTTGCTCCCCATTGAACAGATGTTCGCCACATACTGGGCATCGCCAATGTTGGTTTTCTGCCACTTGGTGGTATTTGGAACCTTTACTCCAATAGGTTTTACCCTGCTGGTTTTGTCGATTTTTCCAGTATTCGTGCAGCTTCGGGTCATCCGGTGACGCCTTGCCCTTGACTTTGACATGGCGCTCGATGGATATGGTACTCAGCTGAGTCAAGGAGTAAGTTATTTTGCGACCACTCCTATTTTTGATAGTTGCCGCAAAGTTCCACTTCCGCCCCTGAATCGTCTTGAAGTATTGTCCAACTATCCATCGCTTCCCTTTTCCGGTGTGTCTTTTCCTGCACCAGGCAAAAACAGCTTTCCAGATATAATGGTCGAGGGAAGAGAAGACCTGCGAGCTGTTGGCGAATCTGTAGTAGTTTGCCCACCCTCTGAGAATTGGATTTAGATGATCGATTAAAGCCTCTGGCTTATGTGAGGGATTGGCTTTTAACCACTCTCGTATTCGCTTGAGGAAATCTTTCACCTTTTGCTTGGATGGAGTGATTAGACATTGGCCTTGATGGCGTCGGATATTGAATCCTAGAAAATCAAAGCCTTGTTCGATGTGAACGATTTTTGTCTTCTCCGGGTTCAGAACTATACCCCTTTTCCTTAGCCAGCTCTCGATGGTAGGCTTGATAGCCTCAATGTCCTCTCTACTGGTTGCGGTGACTATAAAGTCGTCACAATATCGGATAAATCCGTATCGCTTACTCCTTTTACTGCTAGTTCTATATCCCCTCGCTTTCCGGTCAAAATGCTGGTACTCTTTTACCTTTTCTTATTGGGACAAGAGTTCCTCCATTCCATCCAGTGCGATATTCGCTAACAAGGGTGATATGTTACCACCTTGAGGAGTTCCCTTTTCAGTTGAGTGGAACATTTCCGCTTCAATGTAACCTGCTCTTAGCCATTGTTTGATTAATTCTCTGCCTGGAATGTATCCAATGGCATCAAGAATGTACTGATGGCTAATGTTGTCAAATGCTCCTTTGATGTCCGCATCCAGGATCCATGTGTCTGTCCCTTTTCGTAGTCGTCCACGACATTGCTTGATAGCGTCATGGCAACTTCTTCCAGGGCGAAACCCATAGCTATTGGCCTCGAACTTGGCTTCCCAGCTGGGTTCAAGTGCATTTTTGACAACTGCTTGTGCGACTCTATTTTTGATAGTAGGAATTCCTAGTGGCCTTTGTTTTCCATTTGCCTTCGGAATGTATACCCTTTTGGCTGGGTGTGCTTGCCATAGGTGATGTTCCTGCATCTCATTGACTAGTTTGACCCGTGCTTGAGGGTTTAGAGCAACTTGACCATCAATGCCTGCTGTCTTCTTTCCCTTATTCTCTTGGGTCACTCGTCGCACTGACAAAAGCAGGTTGGAGTAACTGCGTATCATCAATTTCATAAGGCTACGCACCTTATTCCACTGACCTTCTTGGCTCGCCCGATAAATCCGCTGTCTTAGATTTCTTACCTTCTTCTTTGTGGACCTCCAATCGATGGATCTCCAGTTTTGAAGTCGGCCCTTTGTTCCGATGTCTGATTCGACTCTATCTTTCACATTGGTTCGATTTCCTTACTTTGGTTTATCGGTGAAGACCTGTTGGAAGTCTGCTATCTTTCGATATAGAGCATTATGAGCTCCTATCTCCCGCATTACCAGGAGCATTCGCTTTTTCCAACTTCCCTTACCCTCTAAGTATTTGTGTCTTCCTTGCGGTTGACCTACTCTGGTTTTCGACCATTCCTAGAGAACCTATAGGGCTTACCGTGTTCCGCGTGTTTGACCTGCGACCAATTTGGGTTCCATCTCTACCCCGATGGGTTTGTTGTCCTTTCGCAACGAACGTTCAAAGATTCGTTGCCTACCCACTTACCATTTTGGTTAAGGTGTTTCAGCCTGATTTCACCTCTCACTGTCTCACGAGGCTTGTGATGATTCACTTTCGTTAACCCGCTTCGGTCTTCCCCTTGCTCTTCCTATCAGATTAGGCTACCAATAAGATGAGCTTCCGTGCTTTGCTTCCCACCAATTTCATTGCTTACTCTTGATGTAAGCGGAGTCCGTGACTCTTTTACGTGGGGACAGAGAGAAAGGAGTCTCTGGTGAAGACGGCTTCCCAGTCTTATACGCCTTTTATGGAACTAAACACACGACTTTCACGTCGCACTCAAACCGGACGTGCGAATCTCTCGCATCCGGCTTTCGGACCAGGACTTCACGCTTTCGCCCACGGAAAGTTGCGCGTGCGAGCACTCAGTTGGGTCAGGCCCAACTTTTCGTACAGATATTCGTCCGGGTATCGTGAGGTTCCCCGATTCCGTACCTTGTGCTTGTCGCACAACCACCGACGGAGCCTATATCGCACATGTCGGTCTATGGCGGCATAGGCTTTGCTCGCGGGGCCGAGGTAGAAGTAGTTTGCCCAACCGATTAATTTTCGATTGAGGCGGCCTACCACGACTTCGGTATCCAGGAGTGTTCGGCGGTGGCTGGTTAGCTCGCTCAGGTCTCGACAGAGTTGCTGGACCTTTTTCTTGGACGGGCGCGTGCCAATGTAGGCTCGCCCCGTTTTCGGCGAGTAACAGCGGCCGATGGTGTAGCCCAGGAAGTCGAACGATTCCTCCGGTATTCGGCACAGGCGCGTCTTCTGCTCGTTGACCGTCAACTTCAGCCGTTGCATCATCTGCCTTATCGCCGTCATGGCCTCCTCGGCCGTGCCGCGACAGCAAATGACATAGAGGATATCTGAGAATAAAAGATTAAACTGAATGTCGGTTTAGC
>CAYQCG010000344.1:0-3191 GCA_964415925.1 uncultured Puniceicoccaceae bacterium
TGTTATTACGAAAAGGCGACGCAAACGCTTGGCAGTGAAATGGCCGAGAGTATCAGCCCCCGTTCCTATCAGACACTGGGTGACCTGGAACTGGAGTTTCCGGATCTTGCGAACAGGGAAGTGCAGAACTACCGCCGTGAACTGGATCTGGACCGAGCCGTGGCAACGACGACATTTGAGACCGATGGAATAAGGTATACCCGGGAAGTATTCGCCACGGCGGTGGATGATGTGCTGGTAATCCGGCAAAGCGCTTCAAGTCCCGGAGCGCTATCAATGGTCATCAGCCTGAGGCGCCCGGAAAGTTACCGTACGGAGCCTGATGGTAACGACACCCTTGTGATGACGGGCCGGGCCCAGCATGACGGAAACAATCCCGGGGTGAAGTTTACGTCAGTATTAAGGGCGAAAGTAAATGGTGGGCGTATAGAAGCGCGGGGTGACCAACTGCATATAACCCGGGCGGATAGCGCGACCCTGTTTATCATCTGCCAGACAGACTATAACCGTTTCGAAACGGACAATCCATTGAAGGACAATTTAAGGCTGAAAGGGGAAGCCACCCTTGTGGGGGTCCTCGAAAAATCCTACAGAGAGATACGGGAAGCGCACGAAGCGGATCACCGCCGTTATTTCCGACGCTGCACACTGGACCTGGGAGGACACGATAACCGATTCATACCCACGGATCTTCGGATAAAGAACTATCGATTGGCAGAACAGAGCAAGACCCTATCCGCTGACATGGACCTGATCAGTTTATATTTTCAATACGGGCGTTATCTACTGATCAGCTCCTCAAGGCCCGGGACCTTACCGGCCAATCTGCAGGTGGTATGGAATGACCGCATACGTGCCCCGTGGAACAGTGACTACCATATCAACATCAACCTGCAGATGAACTACTGGCCGGCGGAGGTCACTAACCTGAGCGCGCTCCACGAGCCTTTCTTCAGCTACCTTGAGCGCCTGGTCGAGACCGGGAAGATTGCGGCGCGGATTAATTATGGGAGCGACGGGTTTGTACTGCACCACACATCAGACGTATGGCATATCACCGGACCGTTTGGCCAATTACACTGGGGAATGTGGCCTCATGGCGGCGGATGGAGCTCAAGGCATTTCATGGAGCACTACCGCTATAGCGGTGACCTTGAATTTTTGCGGAAGAGGGCCTGGCCGATCATTTCGGAATCGGCCCGTTTTTACCTGGATTACCTTGTTGAAGACCCGTTAACGGGCCAGCTGGTGGCAGGCCTGGACAATTCACCCGAAAACAGATATCTGGGACCTGACGGCAAGACATACACCGTTTCAATGGGAGCTTCGATGAGCCAGCAAATCGTCTGGGAAGTCTTCAGCAATACCCTGGAAATCGCCGATATGCTGGAACTTGAGAATGCGTTGACCGAGCGGGTAAGGAAGGCCAAAGAGAGCCTGCTGGAAACGCAGATCGGTGATGATGGCCGCCTGATGGAATGGAGCAGACCGTTTGCGGAAGCGGAACCCGGACATCGTCATATTTCCCATTTATACGCGGTGCATCCGGGTGAACAGTACCACTACGGCAACCGACCCGAGATGATGGCTGCGGCCCGCAAGAGCATCGACTACCGACTTGCGAATGGAGGCGGGCACACGGGCTGGAGCCGTGCCTGGATCATCAACTTTTTCGCCCGATTCCGCGATGGTGAAAGGGCTTTCGACAACCAGCATGCGCTGCTGGGGGGAACGTCAGGCAGGGGGGGAAGTTGGTCCACGAATGAAAACCTCTTCGACATGCACCCACCGTTTCAAATTGACGGCAACTTCGGGGCAACGGCGGGAATCGCCGAGATGCTTCTCCAGTCCCATGGAGGGGAAATCCACCTGCTGCCCGCATTGCCCAAGGCGTGGCCCTCGGGCAAGGTTACCGGACTGCGGGCACGGGGCGGGTTTGAAGTCGATATAGAGTGGGCGGAGGGGAAGCTAACCGAGGCAAAAATCACATCCAGATCAGGCAATAATCTAACCGTGCGGGTAATGAACGGTGAAGACGTGAAAACGATGACCACCGATGCAGGGCAGGTCGTGACCCTAAAGGAGTAGCGACTGCCGGTGAATGGGCATTGTGGTTAGTATTACAGAAGGGGAAAAGCCCGGATGCGGGAACTGTTGCCCGTTTCAAGACCTAGATACGTCAAAATGAGAAGCCTGACGCCTTATGGTTTTGCCACATCAACTGGCGAAAATCCGCTTAAGGGCAATTCCCGGAGTCACGATAGGGATACCCTGCACAGAATGAAGGTTGAGCATGTGCGCTTTATCGCCATTGACGATGAGGTTCGCATTGCCTGCGATGGCAGAGGCCAAAATGGGAGTGTCCTGGGGATCGGGAGAAGCCGAAAATGTCAGTTCACTGATCAGCTTGAGCTTACGGATTGAGACCAGACAGGGAATATCCTGAAGCCTGTTGATACATAGATTTTCTACTCAAAGGAGAGGGTGACACTGTCGAGGGTGGGTGCAGAGTCGTTATCGGTGGTATCGTTAAGGCGTAACTCGAAGGAGAAGCCGTAGCCTGCGGAGAGGTCACTCAAGCCGATCATAGCGGGAATACGTTCAACCTGCTTGGAAAAGCCATCGATGTAGTTGTAATGCTCCCTGACCTGCCGCCAGTCGGTCCATTGATCGATTTTGCCATCGTTATCGGTATCGACACCGACGCGGGCCTCAACGGAATCGACCCATGGGCCTGGGCTGACGAAGTCCGTCTGAGTCTGGGTGACGAGGTAGAACTGACCGTTAGCGAAGGCGATATCGGGATCGGGGTGACCGTTTCCGATGTGTCCGCAGTAGGTGAACAGTTGATCGATGCTGGAGGAGGTGAACCATGCGACGCTCATATCACTTCTTTTTTTGCCGGCGGGATGAAAATCGCCGAAGAGGTAATACTGTCCGCCGATGCAAATGGCCGCCCAATCGCCAAAAGCGTCCTGCTCTGGCTGGTGGACTTCATACTTTGCGATATTGGTGTCCCAATCGGGATGCTGGAGCCAGTGGGGGTGGGTGTGCTCTGCGATCTTGCCGGTGGGCTGGGTGCGATGGTCCACGACGGGACAGGCCAAGAGGAAGTTACCGATGCCGTCATCACTGCCCGCACGACCGGCGAGGGGGGAATCCCAAGAATGCCTTTGAGCGTTAATCGGGCT
>CAYQCG010000345.1:0-3177 GCA_964415925.1 uncultured Puniceicoccaceae bacterium
TTCAAGAATCTCTTACTCTTGATTTTGCTACTAATCCAGCTTATCGAGTAGATAAGTGCCTGGCTCATCGGAGAGGGTGCCACCAAAACCAAGCTGGGGTATGAAATTACTGGTCAGCAGGATCGAGATAAAGATGGCAGGCACCATGTATGAGAAAATGAGGATACAGTATTGTGCTACCTGCGTGTAGGTGATGCCTTTCATCCCGCCCATCACAGCGTAAGAGAAAACGATACCCATACCAATAACGACCCCTACGTCTATCGGGACATTCAGGAAGCGGGAGAAAACCACCCCAACACCCCGCATCTGTCCGGCAACATAGGTAAAAGAAATAAAAATTGCACAAACGACAGCCACCAATCGGGCGGTCCGGGAATAATACCGCTCACCGACAAAGTCAGGAACTGTGAATTGACCAAATTTCCTGAGGTAGGGGGCAAGGAGTAGCGCCAGTAATACATAACCGCCAGTCCAGCCCATTAGGTAGACGGATCCGTCCCTGCCGATAAAGGATATGATACCCGCCATTGAGATAAAAGAGGCGGCAGACATCCAGTCTGCGGCGGTCGCCATTCCGTTTGCCAGTGGAGAGACAGTGCTCCCTGCAATGTAAAAATCGCTGGTTGAGATTACCCGGGACCAGAAAGCTATCGCCATGTAAATGGCAAAGGTGATACCGACGATGACAAAGGTCCAAATTTGTATGCTGTCCATGCGGATGCTTCCGGCAGATTAATGTGACCTTTCGTCTACGTCGTAAGCGCGGTCAATCCGGTTCATGATCCAAGTGTAAGCAAAGATCAAAGCGACAAAGACATAAATAGAGCCTTGCTGTGCCATCCAGAATCCAAATTTGAAACCACCGATCTGGAATTGATTGAGTTCATCGACATATACAATGCCGGCACCAAAGGAAACCAGAAACCAGATCGTCAATAGAATACTAAGAACTTTGAGATTGGCTCTCCAGTAATGGAGGTGATCCTTAGCATCATTCATGGGTGACAGTATCGGGGAGTATAAAATGAGTGTTCCCAGAGCAACATTAAGTGACTGAAGGTCAACTAAAAAGAATCATTGAACTTATCCCGCGATATACGAAATGAAGGTTGATAATGACCAGTTCAAAGCGGTGATGCCACCGCTTATAAAATGGAAATTCGAATGTAACTTAAACAGTTACATCAACACTGCGATAAGCATCAATGAGACCTTTGACACCCTCAGGCCCTTTTCTCGAAAGTCCGTGCTCCATACCGTAGATGCCCTCATAGCCCTTGTTATGGATATACTGAAAGACATTCTTGTAGTTGATTTCACCGGTGGTAGGTTCTTTTCTTCCGGGATTGTCACCGATTTGAAAATAGGCGATCTCATCCCAGGCTCGGTCAATGTTGGGGATCAAGTTACCTTCGCTGATTTGCTGATGATATAAGTCATTAAGTATCTTGCACGATGGGCTATTGACAGCTTTGCAAATCGTGTAAGCTTGCGGGATATACTTCAGGAACAGGCCAGGATGGTTCATATGGTTCAACGGTTCAAGAACCATAATCACCCCCGCAGATTCAAGTATCTCCGCGCAATACTTCAACGTGTCCACAACATTCTGGAATTGATAGCCTTCTTCAAGGCTAAGATCGACTGTTCCCGGAACCACGGTCACCCACTTCGCATTTACCCGCTTGGCAGTTTCCACTGATTTGTACATGAGGTCCTTGAGCATTGCCCGAACTGCGTTGAGGTCGCGTTCCCTTGGTTTCGAATCGGGCATTTGGTTACCTGAAAAACTGGGTGTTTTGAAGTCTGCATAAGCAACGAATACCCCCATCTTCATTTCCAGACGTTCCATTTCCCTTGCAATCTTGTTCTGCTCTGAGACCGATCGTCGCATCATCCGGTTGTCTTCCCAGGCGCGAAATCCCTGGTCGTGCATATATCTTAATTGATCGACGAGATCCTCACCAACGATTGCTTCACACATTCCAAAATGCGGTGCAAATAATACCTTGAACGGTTCCATAGACGCAATCGATTGGGCTTTTGTTGAAGCGATGGGAAATAGGCTGGCAGCAGAAGCAGAAACAGAGTTTTTAATGAATTTTCTCCGATCCATAGATAGCCTGTATATGATAAGGGCGATGCTGGCAACTAAACCAACGGTGTTGCTTATTACTTTACACCTAAATCAGTCCAGGCAATTCTTATTTTTCTAAATTCAGGATAGTGAAAGCCTTAAATTTAATTATAAAATTTAGCCCTGTAACCGTCGCCGAATATCCTCGGCACCCTTGCTGTAATATTTCTCGCCTTCCAATACTTGACGGATCGCTTTCTTCAATTCTTCCAGCCCAAACGCTTTTTCGACAAATCCATCTGCTTGGCATTGCAGAGTCATTTGTACGGTGTTGGTAGTCAATGAACCGCTGAAAATCAGGATTTTCGTTTCCGGCAGGCGTTTTCTGAGCAGCATCAGCATTTCTAGCCCGTTCACTTCCGGCAGCCTGATGTCCAGAATGATGATATCCGGCTTCAATTCCAGACACTTGCTCATGGCGATACGACCATCACCACAACTGCCAAGAAATTCGAGTTCCGGCATTAATTGTATGAACTCGGCGAAGAGATCACTCAAAAGAGCCTCATCTTCAACCATAAAGATTGATTTGGTAACTGTATTCATGCCGGTCGCAACTTTAGTCATTATGGATATCGGCTTCGGCTTCGACGAATTAAGCAAAGAAATCACTTATCTTGAGGAACTTCGGCACATTTAAAAAAGTCGTAACAGAATCGTTTTCCTTTATAAATTCTTCTCGACAGACGCAGATTTTAGTCATAAATCCTCGCTCCTTTATGCAACTAAATACACCCGGGCTATGGATTAAAAGAAACCCGGCGAATTAATGAAATCACTCCACCTTAACTTCAGTAACGTTTACACGTAGCGGTAAAAATGAAAGCGCTGGGTCATCACCTCATCGTCGAATTGTACGATTGCGATTATGATAGAATTAACGATGTCGAGATTGTGAAGCAGAGTATGCTCAAATCGGCAGAAGCGGCGGGGGCAGAGATTATCCAGCCAGTATTCCATAAATTCAATCCTCATGGTGTGAGTGGAGTTGTGGTTATTGCTGAGTCCCACTTTGCAATCCACACGTGGCCAGAGTA
>CAYQCG010000346.1:0-3174 GCA_964415925.1 uncultured Puniceicoccaceae bacterium
CATTCGTGACATCAAGGCGGATCGGCTATCTTGCCGGAGCCATGAGTCACAGCTCGATCAGTGGCATTGGCCTGGCAGTTTTTCTCCAGCAGGTCCTCGGTTGGCAATGGATGAATCCACAGTATGGAGCTATCTTAGCCGTGCTCGGTGCAGCAATTTTAATGGCCACCTTAAAGAGAACGAACAACCTGAGGGAAGATTCGCTGATCAGTGTGATCTGGGTGGGTGGCATGGCTCTTGGTCTTATTTTCTTTCATCTGGCTCCCGGTTACAACGATCCCCTGGGTTATCTTTTTGGAGATATACTCCTTCTTGGAGCAAGTGACATTTGGCGTGTCGTAATCCTGGATATTGTTATACTCGCAATTGCTCTTTGGCACTATCGGTCATTCCAGGCTCTTTGTTTTGATGAAGAGTTTGCCCGCCTGCGTGGGCTTTCCACCCGCTGGCTCAACCTCCTCTTACTTTGCCTGTGCGGCCTGACTATCATACTTCTGGTACAACTGGTCGGTATCATCATGGTCGTGGCCTTGATTACACTGCCTACCGCGATTGCCAGTTTTTGGTCGAGGAAACTGTGGCAGATGATGATCTATGGGTCTCTGATTTGTGCCTTGGCCATTACCTCCGGGCTGTGGCTGAGTTATCTCATGGATCTTCCCTCGGGACTCGTTATTGTGCTGGTAACTGCCACTTTCTATCTCCTGGGACAGTTGTTAGTATCTTCGCAGAGTTCATCTTAACAAAATGGACTTGCATTCGAGGTCCTCATAGTCAGGCATGGTCATTTTTTATCATCCCATGTCTGGAAGATTACTTAATACCTTATGGGTCCTATGGGCGGTTCCCTCGCTCTGTCTGGTCGCACAACAGCGCGAACAGGCAATCGTCGAGTTGGAAAAGTTCATCATCGAGGAATCAGGAGCAGAACAGATCGAGGCGCTGCACCCTCTCAGTCGGCGTATAGAATCTGTCTACGGTATCGATCAAAATCTTCTGGAGGTGCCGCGTGCTGTCACCCTGGTAACGCCCGCAGCCATGGAAAAACTGGGCCTGCAAAATCTCAACGACATCGATAAAATCGGAGCCGGTACCCAGCGGATCAATTATTTCGGTATAGCCGGAACCCCTTTTCTCAGGGGAACTCTCGCCAGCACCTACCTCAATGGGAACTTGAGGGCATACCAGCGAAACGAAATGACCGTTTCGTTTGGTTCACTCGAAGCCCTTGATATCGTCAAGGGCCCAGCTCCGGCCCATCATGACTTAACACTGGTTGGCGGCTACGTAAATTTTATCCCCAAGTCCCCCTTTTTTGATGAATCACGCCTTTCAGCAGAATTGACCGTTGGAAGTTGGGGTCTCTATCGTGCGCAACTGGACCAGGGCGCGCCATTACTTATTGGAGACCGGCCCGCCGCTTACCGTGTCTCCATTACCGGCCAGGTCGCAGACCGTTATTATGATACCGCTAGGAATAACTACCTCTCTGTCTATGGTTCCATCAAGGTTCGCCTCACGCCGGAAATCGACCTTTTTGCAGGCATGGAATACGTCCAGGCTCGTGGGAATGAGATCCCCGGCAGTAATCGGCCTACACAGAATTTTATTGATTCAGGACGTTACGTAATAGGTGAGCCGGTCAATTTGGCCGATCCCACCTGGAGTCACACCGCAAACCGTGACCTGGTGAGTTTTCCGGCTGCTTTTTTCAGTGGTGTAGAGGATCTGCATGCCTTGGTAGTCCCGGCAGAACGTATTGAAGAAGCTCTGGCCAATGGACGCATCACCCAGCCTGCCGTGGATGCCCTGCTTGATCTGAATGATCCGGATGACCTTGCCCGTGCTTATGGACAACCTTTACCTTCGACAGGACTTCATGATCCCCGCTTTGATGCCTCGGCCAACCCATCCATCGATGCCCGATTGGCGGCTCTCATGGACAATCCCAATATAAACGGATACCGCTATACGCGTGATTATTTCATTGCCGGTGGAACAGTTCTTACAGACTCATTACCCGGTAATCGCAATCTGGTTGAAGATTATGATAAGGCGGATGCCTTTGATCTGGTGGCCTTTCTGGATATAAGCAGCCGCGGTGAACGCGACTGGCAGTGGAAAAGCAAGTCATTCCTCGAAACGCTTAGTACGGATAAGTTATCGACCTACGGCTTCGCCATCTCGACAGACCAGACTGTCCTGTCACAGCAGTTCTCATTCAGACGAACATTTTCGGAAATGAATACGAACATTTCCGCCGGTGTCAGTCTGCGCTATGCGGAGGCCCGGACCCTCCAGGATTTTGACAGTGAGCCCTTCAGTCGCCGTGACTTGACACTCGACCAAGTTTCTTCCAACTCGATTGTAGTAGCCGGTCCGCAATTGGGTCCTGATGGATTGAATCTGTGGTCTTCATTTAGCGGGGCCAGCAGGGAATCGGAACTTTTTCAATCAGCTGTTTTTGGGGAGGGACACACACAGGTCACTGATTTCCTCACTCTCTATTATGGAGCTCGGGGTGAGCGCGCAGCTTACAACTCCAGCACACCGGATGAAGTTGACCGCGCTGATGAAAATGACAGGGCAGCCACTTTTTCAGATGACGTCCAGTGGCTTGCCCAGGGATCACTCAACCCGGTCATCCACTTGATGGATAATGTGAATCTCTATGGTGTCTGGCAAAAGGGCAGGGCTATCGGTCCCGGCGATGGCGGTACGATTGCCGGAGAATCTGCTTTCCCCTCTACACGTTTACATGAAGTCGGCCTTAAGGTGGGGTTTTTCAACAATACGCTCTACTCCTCAATTGCGGCCTACCGTTGGAAACAGTCCATTTTTAACAACCGGATTGCCCGGGCACTGCCTTACCGAGCCCATGGTCTGGAAGTAGAAGTCGGTTACAGCCCGCACGATCGTTTCTCAGTTATCGCCTCTTTCGATGCCCAGCGCATTTTTCTGGAAGATGATCCCGGTTTTGGTGCTTTACCTTTCACCGAGGAAGACTGGGCGCTCAACGCCGGTGTTCTGAACGGTAGTGTTGCCCGCGAGACCCCACAAAATCCGCGCGGGATATTTACCGGCTTCCCCGAAATTACCTTTAAGCTCTATGCCACATATCGTATGGAAAATGGTTTCGGAATAGGCGGTGGCCCGGTCTGGCGGGATCGCTTC
>CAYQCG010000347.1:0-3168 GCA_964415925.1 uncultured Puniceicoccaceae bacterium
GCCAGTTCTCGAACTGCTGAGGAATCTTCAATTCCATTCCAATCCTGAGAGGTGGTGAAATCTTCTTCGGCCGCAACGCGAGGTCGTATATCACATGGGTTTCGATCGCACCGTCGCCAGACACTGTATACGAAACAACGCCAGTCCCGCCAACTTGCTCGAACACATAGCCGACCGTCACCACAACCGATGCTCCATCACTGCCCGCTTTAACGTCTATCTGGCTGACCTTCGCTTCCGAGCCTGCCTTGGCCCACTCAGGACTGGAGATCCCCTTTACAAATCGTCGCATGTCGTTATCGACGAAGCGCCAGAAGTCCGGTTGGAGGCCAGCACTGAAACGCTCGATACCGTTGACCATCCAGCGGGTCATTTGGCCGGAATGGCGATCAAAGATGATCCCAAAATCATTGCCACGGATAATTATTTGGCTACTAGTCTCCTTAACTTGAGGAGCACTCGATGCTGATGTCGCCGTCGTCGGAAAGGCTTCTTTTTTCTTCAGGACAAACTCATCCCAACCGAGTAAATGGCCCGCATCTACCATGGAATTCATGCCAGGCAATGCCTTAAACTCGAAACGCAGGACATATTCGCTGGTCGCTTTGCCTTCAAGCTTCGGTAGCTTGAGTTGGATCTGTTTTTCCTGATGCGGCGAGAGGTCGAGATCGGTCAATACACCCGAGTGGATCACCTTGCCGTTGTCGCGAATGGTCCAATCGCCGCTTAGCATCTCGGCGACATTCTTGAAATCAAACCAGCTCTTCAGTTTGAACAGGCCACTGTTGGGGTCTGCGCTGAAGACACGAATGTTGCGATAACAGAACCGTGTCGTTTTTAAGCCCGGGTGTGCTGTCGCATCGGCGGCGACGATCCCGTTCATACAGAAGTTCCCATCGTGTGAGTAGTTGTGCTTAAACCAACCGCCATAGGCATAAAACGTCTCCTTGACCGGGCCTTTTCCAATGTTCTTGGCGTATTCCTCCGGCACGGGGAGCTCCACACCCTGGTCCATCCAGTCCCAAATATAGGCACCACAATGCTCAGCACGCGGGTAGATCACATTATCCCAATACTCGTGAAGACTGCCATTTGAGTTCCCCATGGCGTGGCTGTATTCGCACCACATGAGCGGCTTGCCCTCCGGGGTCTTCTTCTTGGGATTAAAGGCGTTCGGCCCGCCATACATCCGCGATGCAAAGTCCGAATAAGCACTGCCAATTCTGTGGGTGTTCTCATAATGGATCGGGCGGTAGTCGTTCTGCTTCAGATACAGGTAGCCGGGCTCATGGTTGGGACCAGCTCCAGCTTCATTTCCAAGCGACCAAATAACCACTGATGTGTGATTCTTATCGCGCTCGGCCATCCGCACCACGCGATCCTTGTGCATCTCCCTGAAATAGGGACGGTTGGAAATAACCTGATTCTCCTTTCCGCTGCCATAGGAGTGCGACTCAACGTTGGCCTCATCCATGACATAAATACCATGGGCATCACAGAGCTCGTAGAGTAGCGGCGCATTCGGATAGTGCGCCAGGCGGATTGCGTTAATGTTGTTTTGCTTGAACAATTTGATGTCGCGGAGAATGTCTTCGCGGCTCACGACCTGCCCCGTCTCGCGGTTGTGCTCATGGCGATTTACACCCTTCAGCTTCACCGGCATGTTGTTAAATAAATAAACACCGTTCTTAATCTCTGAGCGACGGAATCCGACTTTCCACGGAATCACTTCCAGGACTTTCCCGCGCGTATCGAGCAGCGTCAATGTGACTCGGTATAGATAGGGTCGGTCCGCATTCCAGGTGACCGGCCGCTTGACCAACTGACTCAATTTGGCCGAGCCCGCCTTGACGGGCACGAAATGCTCAAAGACTATGGCCCCCGTAGCATCCTCCAGAGCGACGGCTAACTGAGCTGCCCGGTTACCGACAATCTCAGCTTCGAGCGAGAAGTTACCATCCTTCAGGGCTGCATCAGGGATCGCCCGCAAGTCAAAGTCCCGCACAAAACTCGTCGGCCTGGAAACCAGGTAAACATCCCGGAAAATCCCCGAGAGACGCCAGAAATCCTGCACCTCGAGATACGAACCCGAATTCCACCGGTAGACCTCAACCGCCAACAGGTTTTTACCGGGCTTCAGGTATTGCGTGATGTTATATTCCGCCGGTGTGCGGCTTCCTTGACTGTAACCAACCTTCTGGCCGTTCACCCAGACATAGTGCGCTGAAATAATCCCCTCAAAATGCAGGAAGACCTCCGTCCGATCCCAATCCTTAGGAATCTCAAAAGTTCTTCGATAAGAACCGACTGGATTGTCTTCAGGTGAAATAGTTGGCTCAGTCTTCGCGTGTGGGCTGCTGCGGTTGGCATACACCGGTACGCCATAACCGTGCATTTGCCAGCAGGATGGAACCGGCAGCGTATCCCATGATGCATCGTTATACCTTGGCTCAAAAAAACTAACGGGACGATCTGCAGGCTTCTGCACCCAATTGAATTTCCAATCCCCATTCAGCAGCTTGACCCAAGGCGAGCTGTCGCGATCGAAGCCCCGAGCAGACTTCGCGTCGGGAAACGGCGTCATTGAAGCGTGTGGCTTCTCCGTATTCAGATGGAGTATCTCCGGATTGTTCCACTCCGGGGTGCCCGCAGTGACGTTGTTGCCGAAATTGGCGAGCAGTTGATTTGCTACGAGAGGGATCCCTGCTGCACCAACAGGGATCTTCTTTATAAATTCACGTCTTTTCATATTTGGAATCGGGTATTCCTGAATAAGGTTTGGAATGCCATTGAGTTTGGAAAGCTATTTTGTGAGTTGATGAATATAAGAGTCAATCACTGACTCGCCTCCACCCGTATAAGAATATGCTTCACTATGATTTGGTTCGCTTAGCTATTATTCATCGATAGCTCACCACGACTTAATTTTTCACTAAAACCGTGTCCCGCGTTCTTAATCTCATGATACGTGACCTCTACACCGGTCTTCTGGGCTAGTTTATTTAGGTAACGACCATGCTTTATCAGAAACCATCAAATTCACCACTAAAGACGAGAAGCGGGGGCGACCCTGATGTTAGTTGATCGGCTTATCTGAGTCGCTTCATTCGATTTATTATGCCTACACCTATGACTACCGCACGCGTCGCGTCGTGCGCGATGAGTCTG
>CAYQCG010000348.1:0-3158 GCA_964415925.1 uncultured Puniceicoccaceae bacterium
GTGAATATATCACGACTTTGCCTACGAGTCTAGACGTTTCTGAAAAGCAGATTTTCGAAGAAAAGATCGACGCCGTGACCAGCGCACTGGATCAATGTGAAATCAGTGTCGAAGAGCAATTTGGACTTCAAACGGGGGTGGTGGGACTCGGTTTGGATAGAGGCTTTGAAATCATAGGCGGCCAGCTCTTTGATGGAAATGCTGTAGGACCGGACGGCAAGGTAGCAAGCGGGAGATTCATCCTGTATGGACCGGCGAGTTATTTCACGAGTAACGACGGTGGATTGTCTGGTGTGATCCAGCGAAGTAATTCCGACCAACCGCTGGTCATACCACTTGAAAGTGAGAACGCTCAAATCAATGCCTTTGCCGGTAGCGGGAGCGGAGTATTACCGATTGACCCAACATTGGGGAAAGCACTGGCATTGAGCACGACCAAGGAAACCATCGGTGAACACATTGCGAAGGGAGGAATCTGGATTTACCCGATCCTGTTTGCAGCCGTCATATCGATCCTGGTTGCGATCTTTAAAGCATTCGAAATCTATACCCTTCCAAAAGTGTCCTCATTGGCGGTCCACAAGCTCATCCGCTTGATCAGAGAGGGTAAAGACCAGGAAGCTAAACACGAAGCCAACCAACTTTCCGGCCCTAAAGGGAGTATGCTGGCAAGCGGTGTCCGCTACGCGCATGAATCAAAGGAACTACTGGAAGAAATCCTACTGGAGAAGATAGTCGAGACCCAGCCGAAGGTGGAGCGATTTCTCTCGATGATTGCGGTCACTGCCGCAACGGCACCATTACTTGGATTACTAGGCACGGTAACAGGAATGATAAACACCTTTAAGTTAATAACCATATTCGGGACAGGTGATGCACGGCAACTGTCTTCCGGGATCTCCGAAGCACTGATTACGACCGAGTTTGGCCTGATTGTAGCGATACCGGCGGTGATTGCGCATGCTTTTCTTTCACGTAAGGCAAAGTCAATCATGGCAGACATGGAAACAACGGCGATGACGTTTGTGAACGGAATATCCTCAAAGACGATCACTCAAGAAGAAGTTGCGGAAGCTTCCTGATGGAATTGAATTTCACACAGGAATTTATCGATTTGTGGACGACAGGCGGATTCCTGATGATACCGCTATTCATATTAGGCATGATCATATATGGCGGAATGTCCGCGGTATTGGTAGATATACGTTCCTACGCTTTTACTGAACTGGATGAGAACGACTGGCAGCACTGGATAGACAAGCCGGAAGAAGGGAAAGGTGAAGTCGGTGATATGATTAGATATTGCGGAGCCGGAGACAAAACCGACAGTGATATCCGACACCGCATCGCAGAGATACGGTCGCATTATCTGCCTTATGTAACCCGACGGCTGAAATACTGTGCACTACTCGTCAGTACCGCACCCTTGTTAGGACTGCTTGGGACAGTGATGGGGATGTTGAGCACTTTTGCGGGACTGGCTGTAAGCAGTGGCGGTGACACGGTTGACCGAGTAGCGGGGGGAATATCAGAGGCGTTGATCACAACCCAAACAGGGCTGGTCCTGGCGATACCCGGGTATGTGATGGTCCACACGATTTACAGGAAAAGGGAAAGTCTGGATGTTTTCTTCAGTAAACTGGAAATAGCTTTACTGCAGAAGAGCCACAGTGACGCGAAAAATCAGAAACTTAAAAAAGAAGTCGCCGTATGAGTATCAAACGCAGGTTCAGTGAATCGGGTGATGACATGGGAGAATTGAATATTTCACCATTGATCGACATGGTATTCATACTCCTGATCTTCTTTATAGTAACAACAGTCTTTGTTGAAGAAACGGGTGTAGACGTTAACAAGCCACAAGCCTCATCAGCCCGCGATCTCGAAAAAAACAGTATCCTGATAGCGATTACAGAAGACAGCAAAGTTGTCTACGGTGGGCGTGAAGTCGGAACCACGGGTGTGCGCTCCATAGTGCGGCGTCTTACGCAGCAGGAGGACATGCCTGTAATCATACAAGCGGACAAGCGCGTAACAACAGAACTACTGGTGCGGGTTATTGATGAAGCCAAGCTGGGCGGGGCTAAAGCAGTCAGCGTATCAACGGAAACCTGAGGATGTCGCTATCGAGTTACCAACCCCGCAAGAGACCTGCAACAGGACGATTCCGTGTGGTCTTCTACGCAATTCTCGGCCCGTTAGCGGCATTTGCTTTGCTACCCTTTACACAGGCATTAAGCGGTTTGACGCAGGACAAGGTGGAACTCCATTCCTTTGACATTGCACCTCCGCCACCTCCGCCGCCACCTGAAATCGAGGAACCGCCAGAGGAGGAAGTGGAGGAAGAACCACCTCCCGAGATGAAGACGCCACCTCCCCCTCTGAGCCTGAGCCAATTGGAGTTGGCCTTGAATCCGGGAATCGGAGATGCAGTTGCGGCAACGATGGGATTTGGCGGTTTTTCAGTCCAACCGGACGCGATGGAGGAAATGCAGCTTTTTGATGTGAAGGACCTGGATGAACTACCCAGGCCGATCAACCGTATCAAAATGGATGTGCCGACACGTTTCAGGCAAGAGCGGATCAGCGGACTGGTCAGGCTTGAGATCATGATTGATGAGAGGGGCCGGACGAGAGTCCTGAGTATTGTTGAAAGCAGTTCCCCGGAATTGGAAACTCCTGCACGGGAGGCTGCAGAGGAATGGACCTGGACGCCACCCAAAAAGAATGGAGAGCCTGTGCGTGCGCGCTACTACATACCCTTCGGATTCAAATTCTAAACTATTATGAAAAGACTTCTTAATATCTTTAAAGCAGCAGGAACATTACTTCTGATGCAAGTGTTGCCCGTGGAGGCTGTGGGACCTGTTTATCCATTGACGGAAAACACCTGGTCCAATCCGGAGTTTGTGAAACGTTTCACGGGGAGTTATGGATTCGACCTTGAAAGGAATCCGAAGATCACCTCGGAAGAAGGCGAGTTATTCAAACAACTGGCAACCCTTGGGGAGACGAACCTTGACCAGGCAATAGAGACACTCAAACAAGCGATTACACCTGAATCGATCGCGGCGCTGAATTATACACTGGGCAGTTTTGTCCTGCAGCAGGGAGATATCGAGGAAGCTAAGAAGCACTACAGAACAGCAATCGAGAAT
>CAYQCG010000349.1:0-3151 GCA_964415925.1 uncultured Puniceicoccaceae bacterium
TCCGGGTTTTCCGGATCCAGTTCTGTGGCCCGTGGAAGAGCCATGATTGCCTCGTCATACCTACGACTCAAATTGAGTAATTTACCCAGCGAAACATATGACTCCGCATTATCAGGTTCGAGTTGAGTCAGTTTTGTGTATGCCGCAATTGCCTCAGTATATTTCTTTTGCTTGCTCTTCAATTCTGCATCGAGAGCAACACTTTCGGATCGTTTCCGTGACTGGCAAGCAGGTCTTCCAGTATGGACTCGGCCTTTTCCAGTTCAGAGTTGTTTAACCATGATTGAATCTGGTTCAGCACTGAGCCCAATGTGCTCTGATCCATGTGGTCGGACATCTCTGCCGGATTTTTCCAGTGTTTAGATACGTTTCACCCTTCAGGCTTGATTGGCCAGGGTATTGGCTTCCAATGACTCTGACTGTGAGCGCAAGCCTCTGGCCAGGTTTTCGTTAATCTGGATCAGAATGTCCAGTTTTCCGGTTTCCGGCTGAGCCATGATGTCGAGTGTTGTCTTGCGCACAAATACGCTCAGACTCAGCAGGTCCTGACGAATTTCCCTTGGCAGAGGACTCTCCGGGTTTTGCCAGTCCGCATTGAAGATATCCCAGACACGCTGGTTGAAGCGCAGGGCTTCGTCGAGGTCACGGTCGAACTGATCCGGCTTCCAGTTTTCCTGGCAGCGCCGCAGACGAACTGCGCCTTTCTCCAGCACGGTGGCTTCGATTTCCCGGCCTGAGACCGTTTCTTTGCGGACCTTCTCGTAGGCGTTAAGCGGATTTTTTGGCATGGTTCATTAGCTGGGTTTCGTATTGAATAAGTTGCTGGGTCAATTTGAGCGCTGAGTAGTACTTCTCTACAAGGATCTGCTCACTGATTTGGGAAACCAGATCGATTGCGCTGGGCGAAGCCTGCAGGAGAGTACGCACATGCTGCCAATACAGCTTGTGAAGATCCTTCAGATTCTCTGGATTGAAATACATGAGTTGTATCACAAAATAGATCTTTTGGCAGATCGTGTTGCTTTCACTTTCCGACAATATGTCTTTCTGCCTCAGCAACGGGACTTTGTTTTCAATATATATTTGCGCGGGTGATTCACCGTTGGTAATAAGGGCACCGCTAATCAGTACTTTCTCACCGGGCTTGAGCTTTAGTTTAAGTGGCACGTCAACAAATTGGTTAAAGGTTAATGTTTTCATCAGTTTAGCCCATTGTGCTGTTCAGTATCCATTTCTTCGATACTGGCCATGAGCGCATTGCCCTCCTCTTCACGGATTCGGCAAGCCTCTATGAAAGCGAAGATTGATTTTCCCAGTCGGGCGGTGTCTTCCTGGAGTTCCGGGGGTGCCTGGTTCGGGCTGGGTAATTCCCTCCCTAATGCCTCTGCCTCTTCGCGGGCGACAGAGAGCGTTTGCAGGCATATGGCTCTTTCCCACGGGCCTTGAGGCTCTTCACAACGGTCAAGGATTGCGTTTACCTTACTGGCCAGACGATTGATTTGGCGGGCCAGGACCGGGAGGCGTTGTGCTGCGGGTATCGTGGACATGGCGGAGTTCTTCCTTGCTGGGCCAGGATTCTCTCGGTAATTTATCCGAGAAGTCTCAAGACGGATTGAGTTTGCTGGTTTACCAGGGACAGGGATTGCACACCGATTTGTTGTGCGGTCTGCAGGGCCAGGAGATTGGCAGATTCTTCATTCAAATCAGCCAGGGTCAGGTTGTCAGCGCCGGCTTCGAGTGCGGTGATGAATTCCTGGGTATACTCTTCACGTAAGGCAATCGTTGCCTGATCGAAAGCAAAGAGTTGTGAACGAGTCTTGAGGACCTCTTCTACGGACTGGATATCGTTGAGCACAGTACTGAGTTCTACATTGAAGGTTGTTGCTCCCCAGTCGATCTCATGTCCTGTGCCGGCAGCGTCGGTACCAAAGCTTTTAATACCCAGGATAGCAGTGGGATCCTCAACTTTATTGATAGCGAAAGCAAAGTTTGTAATGGTGCCTGCGTTCGAACCACCCCAGGCTTGCGGAAGGCCGGAAGTGCTGAGTGAACTCACTTCACCATCCGGACTTACCGAAGTCGCGCCGGCAATATGAAATCCCTTTACGGTGAAGACTGAGTCTCCAACACGCTGTCCTAATTGCACATCGAGTTGCTGATTGTCCTGCAGAAGATTAATCCCGCCAAAGGCAGAATCACGTGCAAAGCCGCGTAACTGGATGAGCAGGTCATTAAACTTTTTGCCCAGTGAACGACGTGTGGTGTTATCGTTTGGGTCAGTCGTCAGGGCACTTTCCACCATCGCACGCATATTGCTCAATACGTTACGAATAGCTGTGATACCATTATCAGCGGCCCGGACCGATTGTATCGCCTGACCCATTCCATCAAGGCGGCTTTCGAGGTCCGCGGCACGGTCATTCAACGTAGCGGCCGCAAAAAAGTTGGCCGGATCATCGGTAGGCTTGGAAACTCGCTTACCGGTAACAAGGTGCTCATTGGTGATTTCAAACTGTCTCTGCGTCTGCTGTAAGCTTTGCAGATTGGTCTTCATCGCTTGTGAGAGGGGGATTTCCATGGCTTTGCCTTAGTTCTGATGGTTACACTCTACTTCCGGAGTGGCATAATTTCTTTATAGTTACTGTTAGGATGTTTTTTCCGTATCTCCTGTTAAGCGATTCATATTCCAGTTTCTCTAAATTCACCTTAAAGGAGATGATTTCAATGATTTAAATAGTTTTATATCAGTATTTTATATAAAATTTAAAATTGATAAATCAAGGATCGTCCGTGTGGCCTGCAAGGCTCCCTGATAAGCTTGCTGAGTGTTCAATAGGTTCACTGTTGCCTCTGTCGGATCGGCAGCAATTTCCTCTGTAGCTGCTTCATCCAGAACTTGATAACGGCTGTTATCCCTGGCCTGGAGAACTTCAAGACGCAGTCGGGTGTAGGCCAGTTCGCTCTCCGATGAGACAAAGTTATCCTCATCAGCCTCAATTTGGCTGGTAGTATTGCCAAATGTAACACGGTCGTTATTTTGCGCCGCATCTCTGAGTGTTATCAGGTGATTGAGAAAGTCATTGATTTGCTGATTGTTTTTTCCGCTCGTAAAGGGAGTGATTTCTGTTTCACCTGCTACATTAAAAGCCCT
>CAYQCG010000350.1:0-3141 GCA_964415925.1 uncultured Puniceicoccaceae bacterium
CGCCTGATTCGTGATGAGAATTGGGTCATTCTTGTTGGTTCTGATGTTGAAAGTATTCATCAAGCCACAGCAAAAGCCCTCCAGCATATCCGGGGCGGAAATGGTCCTGTTTTCATGTGGTGCCGCATGGAAAGGATATCCTCTCACTCCAGTGCGGATGACCAGCGTAAATACCGTGATCCGGAAGAACTGGCCGCACTGGAAGAACGCTGTCCGATAAACTGCCTCCGCGACCAAATGATCAAGATGGGGGGGTTAACGAAAGAAGATTACGACACCCTGTATAAAGAAATCGAGGCAGAAGTAAGGGAAGAATATCAAAAGGCCTATCAGTCGGTAGACCCCGAACCCAGGGATGCCTACGAGGAACTGTTCGGAAATACAGACCATTCTGGAACCCTCGAACTCGATCTCGGAAAGAAATTGAGGATGGTCGATGCCATCAATGGGGTATTCCACCATGCGCTCGAAACTGATAAAAACCATATCTTTTACGGAGAGGATATCGCGGATCCCAAAGGAGGAGTCTTCAGCCTGACCAAGGGGCTTTCCACAGATTTTCCGGATAACGTTTTTAATTCGCCCTTGGCCGAATCAACCATTCTCGGAGTTGCATGCGGTCTTGCCTGTTACGGAAAGAAACCGGTCTTTGAGATTCAGTTCATAGACTTTCTCTGGCCCGGTTTTAACCAGCTGATATCCAACCTCGCAACCTTGCGCTGGAGGAGCAACGGTGGATGGAATTGTCCGTGTGTTATTTATGCTCCTAACGGAGCTTATCTACCCGGAGGTGCTTTATGGCACAGCCAGACCAATGAGTCACTACTCGCTCATATTCCAGGTCTGAAGATTGTTGTCCCCAGCAATCCGGAAGATGCCGCCGGCTTGTTTTGGAGCGCCATGCAAGATCCCGATCCTGTTCTGGTTCTGGTCCCGAAACATCTACTGTGGAAGGAACACGCACTTACGAACAGTTTGGCAGCTGTGCCCATCGGGAAAGCCCGTATACGGCGCAAGGGCCGACAAATTACGATTGTTAGCTGGGGGAATGGAATCGAATTAGTTGAGGAAGCACTTGAAGAAGCCGACCGGGAAATCGATGCAGAAGTTATCGACCTGCGAAGCATAGCACCCTGGGACGAAGATACACTGATAGCATCTGTCGCAAAAACAGGACGTTTACTGGTTGTCCAGGAGGATGCTGAAAGATGCTCTATTGGTCATACCATTCTGTCACACTTGGGAAATCGACGTGAATTATGGAATACCTTCAAGGCTCCACCCCGGTTAATTTCCAAGGACAACCTGCACGTCGGCTTCTCGCATGCCTATGAATATGGTATTCTCCCAAATAAGAACCAGGTAATACAGGCACTTGACGAAATCCTTTCTTCCAGTGTTGCCATCCGATCCGAACTCGCATCCAGCATATCCGAGGGTCCCACTGAAGGTATCAGTGCAGGCAAGGTAATGATGAAGGCGTTTTCCGGTGCCGATGATAATGGGCTTAGCACAACGGAGGAAAGATCGATCCATGTTCCCCTATTGGGAGAGGGCATTACCAATGCCAGGGTAATCACGTTACTGAAGCAACCTGGAGATAAGGTGGAAGAGGATGAAGCAGTTTGTGAATTGGAAACGGACAAGGCAATTTTCCCGGTCGAATCCGAGTTTCAAGGAGTCTTGAAAGAGTGGAAAGTTGCAGAAGAGGACGACATAGAGGTTGGACAACTGCTATCCATTCTGGAATGTGAAAGTCAGTCCGCCGCACCTCAGAGACCCTCTGCTGCAAGTGAAACTCCAACCGAAACACCACTTGCCCGGCAGCGGGGTGCTAGTGAGGGAGGTCTTGGCCCTCAAATCGTCAGTCAGCTTAAAAATGTTGTTCCAACACACATGACAGTCAAAGCCGGTTGGGGAGCATTAAGGGCAGCCCGTGCAGAAGCTAAGAAGAATGACTTGGCCTATACACCGACAATGATGCTTTCATGGTGTCTGGTGCAAGCCATGGCTAAGCATCCCATTTTCTGTTGCACTGTTACTAACCAGGATACCCTAATGACATATGAGCATTTCGATTTTGGGTTTGCTGTCGCCCTCGAAAACGATGCCCTTGAGACTGCGGTAATCCAGAAAGCGAACACATATGACTGGTCTGGTTTTGTGGACGCTTACAAACACGCCCTGATCGCCGCAAGGGAACGGCATCCTGTCTCCAAAGCCCGCGTTCCCCTTATCCTGACTTCTATGGGGGGATACAGTGTTAGAAGTGCCTTACCGGTGGTAGTTCCTCCGGCAATAGCCACACTCTTTGTCGGTGAAGCACATTGGGAACAGAGCAAGAACGGTGATTCAGCCATTGAAGAAGTCGAGCTTTGCCTGTCATTTGATCATCGGTGGCTTAATGGAGTAGCAGGTGCCGCTCTGTTGAGCGACGTACGCGACTTGATGCAAAGCTTCACTCTGCCTGAATGAGTGGGTTGCGTGAGGCGTGTTACCGATTATTCGTGTATGGCACTTTACGTCCTGGGCAAAAGCACCACGAAAGGATATGTACCGGATTTGAAATACAAATCTATCCAGCCTTAGTCCGTGGAGCGCTTTATGAGTTGCCTGAAGGTTACCCTGCGCTGACTGAAGGTGAACAATGGATCCGTGGGGATGTTCTGTGTTTCAGTAATCAAGAACTACTCATAAAATGTGATCTGTGGGAAGAATATGACCCAAATCTACAAACAGGGAACTGCGTCTACCGACGTGTTTACCGGAATATTTATAATTCCGATTACTCATTAACTGGGAAAGCCCAAACATATATCGTAAATAAAGAAGTATTAAATAGGAAGCGTGCGATTCTCATTCCCATGGGAACTTGGAAATAAAAAAGAGAGAGACCGGAGTCCCTCTCTTCATACCACTACCCAACCCAAAAATTAACAGTCTGACTAACCGCTTGTATCCAAATTTTGTCCGCTAATATTTCTTAAACTCACAGAACCATTCGAATCAAAGACCGGCCCTTCCGTTGCATTTGCAATCATCGCGACAAACGACTGCTGATAGTTAACAGAGTTCTTAATCAACTTGGTAGCAATCGTTAGTTGATCCTGGGCTAATTGTTGGCTAATCGCGAGAGTTGCA
>CAYQCG010000351.1:0-3136 GCA_964415925.1 uncultured Puniceicoccaceae bacterium
GAATTCTAAAATAAGGGCGGAGCATTAAAAGCTCCGCCCTAATAGATTAGAGAAACACATTTATACTCGTACGAGGCACTCAATCGCCTCTGGATTCCCGGGTCAGCAAGAATAGATTCGGCACCATATACCGCGTTAGGCGGAGCCCAGTTTTCTTCGTCAGTGAAATTCAGGACCTGCAATCTGACTGCAAATCCTTCCAGTATTTCCGGCGGGAAGTCGTATGAAACAGTTGCATCCAGTGTATACTGCCAGGGGATTACAATTCGGCCTACAACGTCATTGTTGATTTCACTGGTGATATACCCGGAGAGGGTAACACCCAGTCCAAAGTCAAAATTATAGCTAGCCAAGGCATTGATCAGATGCCTAGGCACACCCTGACGCCTGGCATCACCGGAAAAAGATCCAGCATACTCTCCGAATGTTGGATAACCCGGTATGACTGCTGGTGTCGTGTTTATTACGTAGAACTGGGGTGAGTTTACCCGTGAGTCCAAGTGAGAGTAAGATAAAGTCGCGTAAAAATTTCGATTTGGTTGGTAATTAAACTCAATTTCCAAACCTGTTGTATGGAATCTTACGATCGAACCATCTAATTGCAGATTACTCCTCGTCTGTTCAAATACGGCGAAACCTGCAAATAGCTTGTTGTCCATGAAGCCTGCCTTAACGCCGAACTCTACAAGTTCGCTCTTCTGCTGCAGACGATTTGAATCAATCGTGAAGATGCCATCACCTTCCGGATCCTGCAATTGACCATATCCACCACCATTAGCAATGGCACCTCCAGGATTTTCGCTGTAATTGTAGGAAATGTAACTGTAAAGAGTATCTTCTATGACCTCTACATTGAGACTAGAATTAAAATTGAAGAGTAGTACTGAATCCTGGTCTTCCGCACTAACAATGAATCCAGGCGCAAGTGGATCAGCAGCTTTAACGTTCAGTGAATCTACTCTCATTCCAGCGTGAAGCGTCAACGCATCACTGAGTCTTGAGCGGAACTGCGCAAAAGGCCCTAAAGTCCACGCACGGGAATCATTTGTATCACCGTTGAATACACCTGCGGTAGCAAAGCGGTTATCATCTTCCCAGCCAGGTACTGGAAAAGCACCAAAACCCGGAAAATTGACTGAATCTTTCGCATTGATGTCGTTCAGATCACGAGTTAAATCCCAAACATTGGCTGGTTCGAAGAAGAAGTTATTATAGGCTTTGGTTGACTGATACGTATATGCCAAGCCCGTAGTGACCGTTGAATGATCAAAATCAAGAATCAATTCAGTTCTGTTTTCAAAACGCCATGTTGGGTCAATAATTTCTGAATAGAGGTATAAGCTAAGAGTTTCTCTATTAATGTAATTCAGCAAAGACCGATTAACGATTTGTAATGTATCAGAGATATCGAAGGTCTGGTTAGCTTGAACAATAATATTTATCCCTTCTGAATCGTCACCGGGCCGGGCAAGTCGCCATCTGCGATCGACCGGAACAGGATTTGCAAAGTCAAAAGCCATTGGATTAGGAGGAAAACCGCTGAGTACATTGGCGGCATTTTGTTCATCATCAGCAGGTGTCGGCACCTGATCATTTGTATTAATGCCCGTAATGTAGAGACCTTCGTCGATCAATTCCTGGGTAGGACGGTTAATTCCGAAGTGTTCAGTGTAATTTGCGTAGAACACCTCACCATTAAAGAATAACTCATAGTTTTCCACCGGTCTCCATACCAGCGCTCCGTAGAAAGCGTGCGAGTGAGTAAACCGGTTGTCATACCAGCTGTCACTGTCTTCGGCTGTATAGCTGAAACGCACGGCTAACTCTTCAGAAATTGGTAGGGAGTAATCTATAGTAGCATACCGGATATTATTATTACCATAGGTTGCAGAGAACATTCCTCGTGCCTCATCAAAGTATGGACGTTTTGTAACCAAATCCGCATATCCGCCAACATATTGAGAAGGTCCCTGTATGACTGTGGCTGGACCTTTTACAATATTGATAGATTCAACAGCATTAAAATTAATCGGCATGCCATTTCCGTTACTGGTAAGCCCCATTCGCACACCATTTCTAAATATATCGGCTATTTGCGATCGTATATCGGGATTAGAAGGAGCTCCGAAATTTGTTCTGGAATAGCTGCTGGAAGTTAACTTCGAAAAATCACGAACATCATTAATCGCGATCGCATCCAATTGCTCACGTGAAATGATGGTGACGTTTCGTGGAGTTTCCAATACATTAAGATCGTTTCCGTAGACTGAGCTAATCGGGCGGGAAGAAGGTATGATCACTTCTTCAACAGGAACTTCTGTCGCTATAAAGCCCTCCAGCTCAGTTGGTTCTTCGTCAACTTGTGCTTTTGTATAAGTCACACAAAAGAAGGTATTAATTATGATAAGCTTCAGTATTCTAGCATTCATTATTAGTTCGGTTTAAGTGGATTAGCACGTAGTTTTTGGACTTTAAGCAAATATTATGCGCAGAATGCGCAGTTATAAAAAAAGAGCCAGGCAGGCTTAAAAAATTTCAAAATTGCACAGGCTGGCCAATTTTCAGCAGGCGAAACTGATCATTATATGCAAATACGTGTATCAGCTGAATAAAGGCTGGATCTCCATTTCCGGCACAAGCACGAGCCCTTTGTCTGTAAGGCGTATTTCCGGAATCACTGAAAGCGGCAATAAGTTAAAACCCATGTAGGGCAGGGTACAGCCCTGATCATTCCAAACTTTCTTAAATAGAGTCATTTCTTCTGCCACTTCTTTGGCTCTTTTATCCGAAAGCAGCCCTGCGATGGGTAGGGCAACTTCAGCGAGCACTTTCTCTTCATTCACAACAACGATAGCGCCTTGGTGTTCTTTTATAACATTGAGGGCGAACAGCATATCCGCTTCATTAGTGCCTGCGACAACAATATTATGGGCGTCATGTCCTACACTGCTGGCGACAGCGCCGGCCTTCAATCCGAAATCCTGCAGAAAACCTAAACCAGTTGCGGCATTGCCGGTATATCGGTCAACCACAGCCAGATGACAGAGGTCATTAATTGAGTTAAATTGATTCCAGTTTTCTACACTGTTATCAAATTCAACAGTATTATGAACAACCAGAATACCGGGCTGTTGAA
>CAYQCG010000352.1:0-3134 GCA_964415925.1 uncultured Puniceicoccaceae bacterium
ACTGACGCAACTGGAGAACCTGCTCGCAGAAATAGGTTCAGACACGGCCGCAATTGTTACCGAGATCCCGACGAATCCCTTGCTCCAGACTTGTGACCTGCAACGGCTACGTTCCTTGTGTGATCGTTACGGTGTGGCCCTCATCCTGGATCCCAGCCTGGTCAGTCCGCTCAATGTAGATATCCTGCCCTATGCGGACATCCATATTTGCAGCCTGACCAAATATGCTGCTTCCGAAGGGGATGTGATGCTCGGCTGTATAACGCTCAATCCGGATTCGCGATTCTATGGTCCTGTTGACCAGCGTATTGGCGATTACCTGGAGCCGCCTTATCTACGCGACGTCCAGCGTTTGGCTCAAGAAATCAAGGATTATGCCGAGGTGGTTCGCGGGCTCAACTCGCGCTGCGAAGCGGTAGCCTATCATCTGGAAAAGCATCCGGGGATACAACGCGTATACTGGGCACAGCAAAGTGACGCCCGTAAGCACTACGAGTCCATTCTGCGTCGTCGAGGAGGTCCTGGAGGTGTCATTACAATTGTCCTGAATATTCCGCTCGCACAGTTTTACGACCGGTTGCAGATGGCCAAAAGCCCCAGTTTCGGGGCTCGATTCAGTATGATCAACCCATTCATGTACCTGGCACACTATGACATGGTTTCCAGTGCAGACGGGCAAAGGGAACTCAGGCGTTACGGCCTGGAGCCTGACTTGCTGCGCCTTTCCGTTGGGCTCGAACCTGTGGATGAGATTATTACCGTTTTGGACAAGGCACTAAAGCTCTAGGAATTCTCCGTTTTAGGCATGAAAGCAAGGAGGCCCAACCCGATTGCGAAGAGGATTACAATTGAAAGTATGCCGCTTTGCGTGGTCCCGGTCAATTTTGTAACCACACCGACGAGAAGAGGACCCAGCACTGCAGCTGATTTGCCGACAATATTGTAGAGCCCGAAAAAGGCGGCCGCTTCCTCTTCTGGTATAATACTCGCAAAAAGCGAACGGCTCAGGGACTGGACAGTGCCCTGGGCCATACCAATACCGATAGCCATCAGGTAGAGCGGGCTAATGCTGACACCGGCCAGGGTTACAGGCTCAGCCGTCATGAAACTGGCATAGAAGGTTACCAGAACGTAGATCAAGACGCCACAGATAATGATCAGCCTGGCACCGAAGCGCTGACCCATCCATCCACCAGCCAGTGCAAAAGGAACACCCACGAGCTGGACCAGAAGGATTGCCAGGATAAGGTCACCTGTGCCGAAGCCCAGGTCTGCTCCGAGTGCCGACGCCATCTTGATGATCGTATTGACCCCGTCGATATAGAACCAATAGGCGAGCAGGAAGATCCAGACAGGCCGGTATTGCAGCGCCTTCTTCACGACTTGCCAGACTTCCTTGGGTGTTTGCCGTAAAGCCGCGATAAATTTCTTGCGTGCTGCGCTCTTGCCTTCCGGAACGTTCAGGAAGAGCGGTATGGAAAAGAGTCCCCACCAGAGTGCGACGATGAAAAAAGAGAGGCGTGTAGGCAGTAACTTGCTTTCAAAGCCGAAGGTTTCATAGCCCTCAATCAAGGCCATCGCCAAGAGTAAGGGAAGGGTCCCACCGAAGTAACCGGCTGCGAAGCCCTGCGCCGAGACACGATGCCGATTCCGCGCGTGGCTGACGGAAGGTAGCAGGGCGTCATAGAAGATATTGCTGCAGCCGAATCCGGCTACTCCCACAATATAGAGGACAGAGGCCCATTTCCATTGCCCCTGCCCGAGAAGATAAATGCCCGCAGTGCTCAATAAGGCGGCTATCAGGAATCCTCCCAGCATTTTCTTCCTCAATCCCCCAAGATCGCCGATAGCACCCAGAAAAGGGGCGGAAACAGCCACCAAAAGACTCGCAATCGATGCGCTGATTCCCAGCCAGTAAGTGCTCTCGGCTTCGCCAAGGCCACCTGCCAGATAGTCACTTTTAAAGAAGATCGGAAAAATCGCAGTTTGCACCATCAGAGCGAAAGAAGAGTTTGCCCAGTCGTAGAGAATCCAGCTTTTGGTTCCCCCTCTTTTTTCCGGCGACAGTTCCTTCCCCTGCAACATGGCAGAACATTAGGGAACTATAGGCTGGCAGGAAAGTTGATTCTGCTTTTCACCTCTGTAGGCTCTTTACGAATTCTGCTTCTCCAATATGAAATCCGGCATCACCCACTAGGCACATGCGTAATATCGTTATTATACGCCATCCCAGAGAGCGTAAATCCAAGTGCACTCTGGAACCGCTCCGCGAACGTGAAGCAATCACATTTTACAATGCAGCTTCCTCGTTCCAGTATGATGCTTCAGGCCATATCCTGCTCTCAGTCAAGGCTCCTGTCCTGACCTTGCAGGACGCAATTTATGAACACCCTTTGATCATCCTTGATTCGACCTGGCGCTTGCTGCCACAGCTGGAAAACTGTCTGACAGGCACACCCCTCCGCCGCTCACTGCCTTCGAACCTGAAGACGGCTTATCCGCGTGTCTCCAAGATATCAGAGGATCCCGCAACGGGACTTGCCAGTATTGAAGCGCTTCACGCTGCTCTGGATATTCTGGGTGAACGCGATGACTCGTTACTGGATGCCTATCACTGGAAGAGTCAGTTTCTCCAACAGTTCAGGCATTAGACGATTTGTCGAGATGCTGCCGGAATCAGCTAAAAACTCACATCTAACGGTGGCAGTGTAAGGTCATTTGAGTATATTATGAGTGTATTTGAAAAAATCTTAAAAAAGTTCTTGCGCGTCCGAAAAATAATGATTCTTTAGGCAGTCTTTCTCCCGAATTCAGATGTTCTTTCAGCCCTTGCTACGAATGTGTGGCGAAAATTTAATTTTCGATGTTTACCGTTTGCAGCTTGACGCGGTGTAAAAGTTCCGTCTGAATTGGAGGTTTCCCGTCACGAATAGCGTGACATATTTGTAACCAAGTTCTTTGAAATTTACTTTGTGCGATTGGCGGAGAGTCGCCGATCAATTCTTTAACAACCTAGTAGTCCAAATCCACTTTAATTGGAGCAGGACACTCCAGGTGATATTTAAATCATCTTCGGAGAGTTTGATCCTGGCTCAGAGTGAACGTTGGCGGCGTGGATTAGGCATGCAAGTCGA
>CAYQCG010000353.1:0-3126 GCA_964415925.1 uncultured Puniceicoccaceae bacterium
TTCCGGTAACTTTCCATGAAGTCCAGAGCGTTCCAACCCACCAGGTTCATCCCGTTAAATCTGCCGTGGTAGTTACGCTCATTGTAATCCTGCCGGTCATACCAACTCTGAAAATCCTCACTGAGGCGCAAGCCGATTTCAAAGTGCAGGTGGGCTCTCCTTCTGGGTATGTAATAGCCCATCGCGGAACGTCCCATAATGCCCAAAACATCGCCGGCTTTTACTGACTGACCCACCTCCAGCCCATCCTCAATGGAGGCAAGATGTGCATAAAGGGTGTAAACAGAGGGTGACTGCCCGGGATGCTCCAGAACCACATAACGGCCATAGGAACTTCTGCCGGATATTTTACTGATATAGGCAACTTCGCCGCTCATCACCGCAAAGATTGGATCCGTAGCCTCGCCCCGGCTGTCCCGGCTTAAAGCTAACAGGTCCAATCCTTCGTGGAATCTGGTTCCACTGTTGCGAATGCAGCCGAACAGTGCGGACTCGTTTGTCCCAGCTGCAGTGGGCTGAACGAAAGCAGACAACGGCTCTCCCATCGCAAAGGCCGGGTTCGGAGTCGGCCAGATCAACTCAAGGGACTGTCCAGAAAGAAAGTGAGAGAGGATAATTAAAACTGGCACAAGGCAGCGAAAATATAATGGCATAAGAATAATTAGAATTGTGCACTGGCAGCGGGAAAAAGGACCTCCTGTAAACCTGTGAAGTAGCTGTCCACAGGTTCACGGAGGAAGAGAAAATACAAGACAGCAGCCGCTGCCAAGGCAGGACCAAAAGGAATTTCACCGGCCGCAGGCATTGCCTGATCAAAGCTACCGGGCTGTTGATCATTTTCAGAAATGGCATCGGAGGCTTCCGTTTGTGGTTTGGGACGGGCAAAGAGCTTTGCAAAGACGAATCCAATCATTCCGAGGATGGCTCCGGCAAATAGGGAGAAAACTGTCCCCTGCCAACCGCAGAACGCTCCGATGGCACCCATCAGTTTAACGTCACCGAAACCCATCGCTTCCTTCCTGAGCAAGACCTCTGCCAGAAGACCCACCCAGAGGACAAGGGCCGAGCCGATAAAAGCTCCAGTAATAGCAGCAATGGTTGATCGCATCAAATTCAGTAATGGCAGGTCATGCGTATATCCGTGTAGAGAAGGAATAAGTGCTGCCAGAATGACACCGATAACCATGCCGCCGATGGAAAACCGGTCAGGGATTATCATATGATCGATATCAATGAATGACGCCGGAATCATCAGCCCACAGAATACCATCCCGGCAATTGCGACGAGGGGCGGATATTCAAACCAGCAAAAGAGAAAAAGCAGCCCGGTCAGAAGCTCCACGAAGGGATAACGGATACTGAACGGTGCACCACAACAGGCAGCCTTACCTCTCAAAATGATCCAGCTGAGGATCGGTATATTATGGTAGAACGGAATTGGTTTACCGCATTTTCCGCAACGGGAGCGCGGCTTGACAACGGACAATCCTTCAGGGATGCGGTATATGCAAACGTTCAGGAAACTGCCGACACATGCCCCCAAGATAAAAACCCATGTCCCGAAGAACCATGGCAATTCCAGACGTATAGCCTCAATACTATCCAGCATAAACAGTGAAATCCTGCGGGTGTTAAGATTTAAAGCAAATCTGAACTTAAGTCACATCCCCCTTCAGCAAAGCTTTTTCGGCAGCCTGGAACATCGTGTCCATCGGCACTTTCAATCCGGTCCATATTTCAAGCGACTTGGCACCCTGTCCTGCCAGCATGGAAAGACCGTCAGTGTATTTCATTCCATACTTTTCCGCCTGTTGTTTTAATCCATTTGTCGAACTGCCGTAAGTTGTATCGTAAATAAATGTCTCTCCATCAAAACGATCCAAAGCAATAGGGGAGGGATCGGTTTCATTTAAGCCCAGCGGGGTTGCGTTGATTAAAAGCGGGATTGCAGGCAAGCCGTCCGGAATATCATCCAGGGCAAAGTAATTCGCCCGGAAGCCTGCTGCTGAGATGGACGATTTGAGCTCCTCGAGACGCCCTGCGCCCCGATTCCCAATCCAAAGTTCCACGCGCTGTTTGAGGGCGTGAATAGCAATAGTACGCGCCGCCCCTCCAGCACCCAGCAGTATAATTGGCCTGTCCGTCAATTGAATCCCAAAGTCCTTCCGGACTGCGTATTGCAGTCCAAAACCATCGGTGTTGTGGCCGGCATATCCAGTATTTGTTCGGACAAGCGTGTTCACCGCTCCGAAATGTTGAGCATCCGGATCTAGGTAATCGACCAAAGAGAGCGCCTCCACTTTATGCGGTAGGGTCAGGTTGAGTCCGCGGAAACCAGCCTGATGAAATTCTGGCAAGACTTCACTCAGTTCCCCTGCCCTGATATCGAATTTGACATACAGCCAATCCTGTAGTGCCAAATGTTGTCGTGCCATTTCTGATATCGCGGCATTGTGCATCACCGGGCTGAGGGAATGCTTCACAGGATGTCCCAGAACCGCAAGGTATTGATGCCCGGCGGGCCAGTCTACGAGGTCTTCGCGGCCATAGGTGGTGTCCGTATTCAGAACCATAACCGAACCCACTGACAGCTTAATGCTGCGCGTGGCGGCGATAAGCCTGTTCGAATTCGCGGACGAATCCGGCGAATAACTTGGCTTTGGCAGGATCGTTCCGCAATGAATACTGACGGACCAGATTGCGACAGCAACGGCAAAGAACCTCACCGGTGGAAACAGGTGTTAGGAACGTGGGATCCGGTTCCAGCTGATTGCTCCCCAGAATAGCCAGAAGCTCATCTTCGGTACGGAAACCGCCACGCTCGTATGGATCTATAAAAAATGGTCGGTTTTCCAGGAAACAGCCAACGACAAAACGACCCGGCATACCGACCGGTTCAAGATCAAGGCCACAACGGCTGGCAATGGAGAGGTATAAAATGGACAGTGTTATGGGAATCCCTTTACGGCGTCTTAACACCATTCCCAAAAGGCTATTATTTGGATCGTCGAAATCATCCTGATTTCCCCTGAATCCATATTCATGAAACAGGACCCGGTTAATTACCCGGCAGCGTTCCCAGGGGCTGCAAGGCAGGATCGTCAATTCCCGCACCCGTGAAGCGAT
>CAYQCG010000354.1:0-3112 GCA_964415925.1 uncultured Puniceicoccaceae bacterium
GAAACGATGGTCGGGATGTCGCGTCGGTAGAGCATCTCGTAAATGGCAAGCCTGTGGATTGCAAGGTCGATACGTGCGATGCGTTTAAATTCCCAGTTCCGGGCATACTTCTGAATGATTTCGTCGCATTCCGTGTAGTGTTCAATCACTCCATGGATCAGTTCTTCGGCAAAATGATAATAATCGCGCGGGTGCTCCTGAAGATTCGCGAAAAATGTCTGCAGGGCGGAATTGAGATCATCCGGCGGATTAATCGACCACTGATACAGGTATTGCATGGCGGCCACGCGATTATCCCGACGAGTACTCATAGAACGTTAGACAAATAATAGAACGGCTGAACAAGAAATTCAAGATTTCCAGGGCTGATCGCTCTGGCCTGGAATGAACCCCTGCCATTTTGATTTTGACCCGGGAGAATCCTCATCCTCTTCGTGGTAAATTTCATCAAGACGCTGTACCAGGGACTGCTTGAGTGCTGCCATGTGAAGTGCCGCCCGGGCATATTCACTTCCACGGTCGATTTCGGAACCGCATCGGGCTTCGGCCTGAGCCTCGTTATTAACGACAACAATGCCATTGATGACAGGCGTCTCGGACTCGCGGGAAATACGGTGAAGGGCATCTGCCGTGCTATGGGCAATGATCTCATGATGCGGAGTTTCGCCGGCAATCACGACCCCGAGGGCAATAACACAGTCGTAATCTCCTGTAGCGGATAACATACTGACGGCATAGGGCAATTCGTTAGAGCCGGGGACTTCCAGGCTGGTAAGATTACCATCCATAACACCGGCCTCCTTGAGGGTGCGGCGCACGGAGGCGCGCAGGGCATCGACGTAGCGACCGTTGTAGGCGGCGAAAACAACCGCGATGCTAAATGCGCTGCCGTCTCCGGAAAAATGTTTTGGCGAATCCGTACTCATGTAAACGCTAATATTATCATGCCTGCCGAGTGCAGGCTGCAAGGTTAAGTTAAGAATGTCGCAGGACGGTTTAAAGAGAAGAATTATTCTTCAGAAATTTCGGCGTAGAGAGCGTTTCCCAACTGTATCCAAATGTCCGCTTCCGGTGTGGCGACAAGCCGATCAATAACGTCCTGGGCAGCTTTATAATTCTGGTCTGAAAGATACTGGAGAGCAATATTGTAGGCAGCTTCGCCACGCGTGTAACCGCTGAGGGTCAAATCATCGAAAATGGACTGAAGCGTCTGAATACCTAATTCCGTGTTTTCACCCATTAAAAGAGCCATGCCTTCTCCAAAACGAGCCCTTTCAAACAGCTGGGGATTCTGGAGGCTTTCACGGGCTGACTGGTAGCTTTCAGCGGCTTCGGCATAATTGCCTTGCTCATAGAGCGTATGCGCTGCTTCGAGCTTGGCTATTCCGCCGAGGGTATGACTGGAATGTTCAGCAGCAAATGCCTGTAATTCCTGCAGGGAGGAAAGCGATGCGAATTCTTCGTTAAGGGCCTCTTCATTTTGTGATGAAATATAACGGTAAAGCTGGACTCCGACAACAAAGGCCATGACTGCAAGAACAAGTATAACAGTCTGCTTCCCGTTCTTTTCCCAATAGGACATGACGCGCTCCTCGAGGTCCGCATCGGGTGCCGGCTCCGAATTTTCGGGTTTCTGCCGACCGGGATAATGACGCGGGTCGTGGGCGATTTCGGGCTTATTGTCGCTGGATTTGGGACTGCTCATGGGTTAATTGCGAACGAGTTGCCTCGCAAAAAGGCGGTTGCGAGTCAATCGCAAAGCCTGATTAGTCAAAGACAACAGTTTTGTTGGCATAGGCAAGGACACGGTTTTGGAGATGCCATCGAACGGCCTGGGCGAGAACGGTCTTTTCAAGATCCCGGCCTTTGCGGACCAGGTCTTCGACGTTATGGCGATGGTTCACGTGGGCGACTTCCTGCTGGATTATGGGCCCTTCATCGAGGTCCGCGGTGGCATAATGAGCAGTGGCGCCAATAACCTTAACTCCGCGTTTGTATGCTTGGTGGTAAGGGCGGGCGCCGGCAAAAGCGGGCAGGAAGGAGTGATGGATATTAATGACCGGGCAATCGCACTTCCGGAGGAAATCGGCACTGAGGATCTGCATGTAACGGGCCATAACGATAAGATCGATACGCGCTTCCTCCAGAAGCCTGACCTGCTGGGCTTCAGCCGATGCCTTGGTCTCCCTGCTGACCGGAATGGTATGGTAAGGAATGCCGTGAAGGGCGGAGACTTCAGCCATATCCGGATGATTGGAAATAACAAGCGGGATATCGCAGTTGAATTCACCGGCCCTCCAGCGAAGCAGGATATCATGGAAGCAATGGTCTATTTTCGAGACGAACACTGCCATGCGGGCACGTTTCCGGTTGTCGGCAATTTGTACATTCATGCCCAATTGACGGGCATATTCAGCGAAGTCAGACGCTTCGGATTCTGCATTAGCGGGCTGCCATTCGATCCGTTGGAAGAAAATACCGGACTCGGCATCGCGATGCTGGTCAGCGTGAATGATGTTCCCACCTCTTTCGAAAATCCAGCCGGCAGTCCGGGCCACGAGACCTTTCTGGTCGGGACCGTGGAGCAATGCAATGAGGGTCTTCATTTTGCAGTGGGGCGGGAGGCCTGAAGATCCTCGTGGTATTCCTGGATGGGACGGACCCCGTAGGCGTGCAGTCGGAGACTGCGTAAAGCCTGTAAAGCCATCCGTGCACCGGTCAGAGTCGTAATGATGGAAACCGCGTGGCGAGTCGCGACGGTGCGAAAAACATTCTCGTTCTGACGGGGGACGGAGCCATGTGGGGTATTGATGATGAGGGAGATTTCGTTGTTTTTAATCCGGTCGACGATATGCGGTCGTCCTTCGTGGATCTTGTTGACTACTTCGGCCTCAAGACCGTTTTCGGCCAGGAACCCGGCGGTTCCCTTGGTGCTGACGATGGAGAATCCGAGATCGATGAGTTCCCGGGCAAGTTCCAGGGCAACGGGTTTGTCGATATCCTTGACACTGAGGAAGACACGGCCACTGGACGGCAACGGAGGTTGAACGGCCATCTGGGTTTTGGCGAATGCAAGCCCGAGGTCGGCATCGATGCCCATGACCTCACCGGT